>CAIMHL010000035.1 GCA_903840825.1 uncultured beta proteobacterium | reverse complement strand
TCAATCAGCAGCAAATCCAGCGAGTGGTAGCGCTCTTTAAATTCGTCAAAAGTTTTTCGCTGATAGGCTTTAACCACATCGGACACGAATTGCTCAGCATGGATGTAGAGAACTTTGGCGCTGGGCATGTCTGCCAACAGCCGATTACCGACAGCATGCATCAAGTGGGTCTTGCCCAAACCCACACCGCCGTAAATAAAAAGTGGGTTGTACAAGTGCCCGGGCATTCCCGCCACATGCATCGCGGCAGCACGCGCCATTCGGTTGGCGGTACCTTCAATCAAGGTGTCAAAGGTGAGTGAACTATTGAGCCTGTTTTTAAGATCATTGGGGATACGATCACCCCTTGACTCGGCCACGTCATCCGCTGGAGCGGGCTCAAGCGTGCGCTGGGCAAGGCTAACCTTGGCAACGGCTTCCCGCGGAGCAAGCGCTAACTCGAGCTTGATGGGTTGACCCGAAAGTGACTCCAGAAGTGCTGAGATTCGGCTGCTGTACTGCGCCCTTATCCAGTCCAGTTTGAAACGATTGGCAATGAAAAGAGTGACTTTGGACAGGTCATCGCTGGCCTGCGCTGAAAGCGGTTTGATCCAGGTGTTGAACTGTTGTTCTGGTAATTCCTGCGCAAGCTGGTCAACGCATGTGAGCCATAAAGCTTGTCCGGCGCCGTGACCAGAATCAGTCTGGTTGGCGTAGTGTCCCTCTGTCATTATTCGTATTTATTTCTGTGGATAGTTAGGGATTCAAGCAACCTTAATTGTAATTTATCAAGCATTTATCCACAAGCTGAGGGCCTCCAGGCCGAACAGAAAAGTGAAGCAAAAGACTTAAATAAACGCGTGGCGCCGATGTCGCCGCGAAAGTTTGCGATAATAGCGGGTTACCCTGACTGAGTTGGGGGAGAAAAGACAGCGGCCTGATCATTTTTAATGATTAAAAATGATCTCAGGCCGTCATAGAGCCCTTTAGGATTTCAAAATGAAACGCACTTACCAACCTTCCAAGATCAAACGCGCCCGCACTCACGGTTTTCTGGTTCGCATGAAAACCCGCGGTGGTCGCGCTGTGATCAACGCTCGCCGCGCCAAAGGCCGCAAGCGTCTGGCTGTCTAATTGACGCTGCCCGCTTCGCGCGCAGCTCATTCATAGTCTTGGCACAGCCTCAAATTGCAGCGACTTAAAACGCGCAGCCAATTTCAAGCTGTCCTGGCAGGTGGCACAGTGGCCAGAACGGCCCACTTTGCATTACACCGAACAGCTTTGGATTCAATGGTGAAACCGCCGCTTGCATCTGATCTTGCTCCAGCGCCTTCTCAGGCGCTGTTTGCCGTGTCCGATGTGTGGATGGGCGCTATGGTGCCCAAACGTTGGGCCAAAAGAGCCGTCACGCGCAATGCGATCAAGCGACAGATTTACTGCGTCAGCGCTGATTTCGGGTCCGATTTGCCAACGGCAGCACATGTTATTCGGTTGCGCGCGGGTTTTGACCGCAAACAATTCATCAGTGCCACCTCTGAATTGCTCAAGTCAGCCGTGAGGCTGGAGTTGCAGCAGTTATTGACGCGGGCTTCGTCGTCATCGCCCAAAAATAGTGGCGCCAAGGCAGGCCATGATTAACTTTTGTTTGATCAAGCTGGTCAAGGGCTATCGTCTGTTTCTGAGCCCTTGGCTTGGTTCTTCGTGCCGATTTGAGCCCACTTGTTCGGTCTACTCACTGCAAGCTTTGCAGACCCATGGCGCTGCTGCGGGCAGTTATTTGACTTTGGCACGTTTGACACGCTGCCATCCCTGGTGCGAAGGTGGGAGTGATCCTGTACCCGACCAGAAACCCCGGCTCTTCACCCGGCTTATTTCCTCTTCCATTCATAAGAAATCTTCATGAACGATATTCGGCGCACCATTCTGTGGGTGGTTTTTGGTTTTTCAATGGTTTTATTGTGGGATCAATGGCAGGTTTACTCCGGTCACAAACCTACTTTTTTCCCCAGCAATGTAAATACAGCCGTTGACAAGACGCCATCAGCGCCTGCATCAGGCGTGCCCAGCGCAGTTCCGGCTCTTAATTCTGCAGCTTCAAGCACACAGCCCTCGGGCACTGCAGCTCAAATAGCTGCTATAAGCGCCGCACCGGTAGCACCGCGTGAATCGTTGGTCGTTTCGAGTGACGTGCTTAAGCTCACCTTTGATACGGAAGGTGGCACCCTGCTGAAAACCGAATTTCTCAAGCATATTGACATGGCCGACAAGGCCAAAAATTTCGTCTTGCTTGACAACAGCAAAGAGCGCACCTATTTGGCGCAAACCGGTTTGATCGCAGGTGCGGGCGGCGGCACTTTCCCCACCCATAAAACGGTGATGACCGTCTTGCCCGGCGAGCGCACGTTGAAAGAGGGCGGTAAAGACCTGGTGGTGCGTTTTGAATCCCCTGAGGTTGGCGGTGTCAAACTGGTCAAAACTTTCACGCTGACACGCGGTGCTTATGCCATCGCCGTCAAGCATGAAGTGATCAACGTGGGCACGACCACGTTGTCGCCCCAGCTGTATTTGCAGTTGGTTCGCGATGGCAACAAGCCCGAAGGCGAGTCATCGTTCTACTCCACCTTCACCGGCCCGGCCATTTATACCGACCTGAAGAAGTACCAAAAAGTTGAATTCACGGACATCGAGAAAAACAAGGTCGATGTTGAGAAATCAGCCGAGAACGGCTATATCTCGATGGTTCAGCACTACTTTGCCAGCGCTTGGCTCTTGGGCGATGGCATCAAGCGTGACCTGTTCATGCGCAAGGTGGATACCAATTTGTACGCCGTGGGCATGATCACCGCCCTGGACAACTTGGCACCTGGCACCAGCAAAACGGTGGACGCCCGCTTCTTTGCCGGACCCCAGGAAGAAAACGTGCTCGCAGCGCTGACCCCAGGTCTGGAGCTGGTTAAAGACTACGGTTGGCTGACCATTCTGGCCAAGCCTTTGTACTATTTACTGGACAAAATCCAGAGCTTTATCGGCAACTGGGGTTGGTCCATCATGGCCTTGGTGTTGCTCTTGAAGGCAGCTTTTTACTGGCTCAATGCCAAAGCGTATGCCAGCATGGCCAAGATGAAGGCGGTTAACCCCAAGATCACGGAAATGCGCGAGCGCCTCAAAGACAACCCCCAGCAAATGCAGCAGGAGATGATGCGCATTTACCGAGAGGAAAAGGTCAATCCGATGGGCGGTTGCTTCCCCATCATGATTCAAATTCCTGTATTTATTGCCCTGTACTGGGTGCTGTTGTCCAGCGTCGAGATGCGCAATGCGCCTTGGGTGATGTGGATTCATGACTTGTCGTCACCCGATCCGTTCTACATCTTGCCATTGGTCATGACCCTGACCACCGTGTTGCAAACGGCCCTGAACCCCGCACCACCAGACCCCTTGCAAGCCAAGTTGATGTGGTTTATGCCCTTGGCTTTCAGCGTGATGTTCTTCTTCTTCCCGGCCGGTCTGGTGCTGTACTGGATTACGAACAACGTGCTGTCCATCGCCCAACAGTGGATGATCAACACCCGCATGGGTGTGCC
>CAIMHL010000034.1 GCA_903840825.1 uncultured beta proteobacterium | reverse complement strand
CGGGCTTGGGGTCATAGTGCAGCTCGGAAAAGCCGCCTTCAAACAATGAAAGTCCAAAGCCCAAATGGTGAACAAAGGGAATTTCTACGCCAAAACCACCCCACTCATCCAGATCAGCCACCGGACACCACGCTAACGCCGCCGTCTACGGCCAGCCACTGGCCGGTGATGTGTTTGCCAGCATCTGATGCGTACAAGACGCACAAGCCTTTAAGGTCTTCGTCATCGCCCAAGCGTTTGAGAGGTGCATGTGCGGCGAGTTTTTCTTCACCCATCGCGGCCAGCGTGCCTTGCGTCATACGGCTTGGAAAGAAGCCGGGGCAAATGGCGTTAACCGTGATGTTGTATTTACCCCATTCAGCGCCCAGGGTGCGCGTGAAGTTAATCACTGCGCCTTTGGAGGTGTTGTAGGCAATCGTAGTCATGCCCTCGGGGTTGCCGCCCAAGCCGGCAATGGAGGCCAGGTTGATGATGCGACCCGAGCGACGCGCAATCATGCTTTTCTTGGCAATAGTTTGGCTCAAAATAAAGTAGCCGCGCACATTAAGGTTCATGACCTTGTCCCACGCATCCAAGGGATGGTCTTCAGCGGGTGCGCCCCAGGCGGCCCCGGCGTTGTTGACCAAAATATCAACATCGCCCATCCGCTGCAGGGTTTCGTCAGCCAGGCGGTGTATTTCAGATTCTTTGGCGCAGTCAGCAGCAATCCAGCGGGCATCAATACCTGCAGCCTGCAACTCGGCCGTGGCTTGTTCCAAATCTTCAGATTTGCGCGAACTGATCATGATGCGGGCACCCGCCTCACCCAGTGCGTAGGCCATTTGCAAGCCCAGGCCGCGAGAGCCGCCGGTCACCAGGGCGGTTTTTCCGGTGAGGTCAAAAAGTTGTTGGACTGTACGTGTCATTTTTAAATCTCCTAATTGATTGTCTATTTTGCAGGAATTTGGAGGCACCTGAAAGCAAGCTCTGTCTCAATGGCGATAGGAGACGGTCTAAATATATTTTGCATAAAACAGAATAAACGGTATAAACTGTTTACATCTTTTAATTTATCGAAAGCACGCAATGAACAGCACAGAAAAAGCACCCGTCTCCAGCACCCCAGCCAAAGCTCTTGAGGCACCTGTTGTCATCAAGACCACCCTGGCGCCTAGCGCTGCAGTGGCCGCCGTGGCCGTTTCACCCATTGAAGTCAAAGCAAAAACCGAGGCACCAGCAAAGACCGCTGCACCACGTAAAACCGCCCGCAAAGTAGTGGCTAAACCTGTCGTAACTGCAGTCGTAAAAACGGTTGCCAAGAGCGTTAAAACATCGGTTACGGCACCAGCCAAAACAGTGGCAAAAACGCCCAAGACTGCGCCGGTTGAAAAACTGGCCAAAGCCGACAAGAAAGTGACTGTCAAAGTAGCCGCTAAAGCGACACCGAAGGCAGCAGAAAAAGCAACTTTGACAAGTGCCCCAAAAGCCGCGGTCAAGCCTAAAGTTGAAAAATTGGTCAAGGCCAAAAAGCCAAAGTTGGTGCGTGACAGCTTTACCATTCCCAAAGCAGAATTCACGGTGTTGGATGACCTCAAAATTCGCTCGGGAAAACTGGGTAACTCCACCAAGAAAAGTGAACTGATCCGTGCCGGCATCAAGGCACTGGCCAGCATGGCTGACGCCACCTTTTTACTGGCCTTAAAAGCGGTTCCCGCCATCAAAACAGGCCGTCCCGCCAAAGAGTAATCGGGTCACTAGAGTGACCAGAACCCGGGGTCTAGAGCACCTCGGGTGATTGAACGGTGACCAGCACTGTTTGCTCAAGGCTATCGCGCGAGCGACTTCTTAGCCACCAAACGGCCCCTTTTTTTACCGCACACTCCGTCGCATTAAGTCCCATCAACCGGGCAATGGCTTGTCCCAGTGTGGGCTGGTGCCCCACGACCAGCACGCACCCTTTGGCATCTGGCCATTGAACCAAGTCCAGTAGTTGCTCCACAGAGCATCCGGTGGCCAACTCTGGGGCAAATCTGTATTTACGCTGCAATGCGGCCACTGTTTGTTCGGTGCGGCGCGCAGGACTTGCCAAAATTCGGGTGCTTTGCGGCAACTGACGGTCAAGCCAAGCCGCCATGCGAAAGGCTTGCTTTTCACCCCGACTTGTCAGTGTTCGAGCCATGTCATCGCCCGCTTCTAGGGCATCGTGGGCTTCTGCATGTCGCCATAAAACAAGGTCCATTTTTTGCTCTCTAGTTACAACAAGGAGTCGGCATACCGATTTATCAGGGCATTTTGAGCACCTTGCTGTTTTCTACGCCCATCTTTCTTGACATGGGCATAAGTACCATCGGGCAATAAATCCCAAGCATCCACATCGTCGTGCAAATAGGCGACCAATTCTTCGTCAATCACCCGTTGGCGTTGAACCGGATCAGTGACTGGCCAAGCAACCTCAATGCGGCGCATCATGTTGCGGTTCATCCAGTCGGCACTGGAGAGGTAGAGCTCTTCAATCTCGTCTTTTCGAAAGTAGAAAACACGGGAGTGTTCTAAAAACCGGCCAATGACCGAGCGAACGCGGATGTTCTCACTCACCCCAGGCACTTGGGCGGGCAGCATGCAGGCACCACGCACTATAAGATCAATCTTGACCCCTTTTTGCCCAGCTTGAATGAGGGCATGAATCAATGCTTCGTCGGTTAACGCGTTCATTTTCGCAACGATGCGGCCCTCGCCGCCAGCGGCGGCGACTTCGGCCAGATCATTGATTTTGACAATCAACTTGGCATGCAGATAAAGGGGTGCCAGCAAAATGCAGTTCAGTTTGGGCAAGCGGCTGTGGCTGGCCAAGTGAACAAATACATTCTCCATGTCAGACGTCAAGGCTGTATCAGCCGTCAGGTGGCTCCAGTCGGTATACAAGCGTGCCGTGCGGGGGTTGTAATTGCCAGTCGACAAATGGCCATAACGCTTAAGTTGCTTGCCCTCACGGCGGGTGATGAGCATCATCTTGGCGTGGGTCTTG
>CAIMHL010000033.1 GCA_903840825.1 uncultured beta proteobacterium | reverse complement strand
TTTGTAAAAAGTCGCGTTGTGGCGAAATCAGTGGCACCACCTCTTCCAGTTGATCTACTGCTACCACCAACACACAGCGGTTCAAGGGCCCGGGGCTGAGCGCCACGGGCGTATTGGCGTAAACCACCGAGCTAGTCTGTGCTTCGCCACCCATGAGGCGCCAGGTGTCATCTTTGATGGCTTCAAATTCATGCGCCTCGCGCCAAGCGCCAACCTGGGCAGCCTCTTCTAGCGACAAGACGCGCCGGGGCATTTTGTGGTGCAGGGCGGCTAGTTCGCTGGCCAGTTGTTGCGCAAATTCTTCGGGGCTCACCATCGCTTCCCGCTGCACATAAAACACATGCGGGGAATAGCAGCCTTGCTGGTCATAGCGCGCAACATCGAGTGCCGCGAGTCGGGCTACAGCCTGGCTTTTACGAACCGACAGCGCCGCCGCAGACACCATGCCAAAGCTCAGCTTGTGGCCATGCGGCAAAAAACGGGTCGTGATGGGGATGTGCGATTGCATGGCCTGCAGGGCTGCATTGCCGCCATAGGCCAAGACCACATCGGCTTGTTCAAAGACGCATTTTTCTTGCACCGCATCGCCGCCTTGCCACCACACCACGGCAAAGCAATCGGCCCAACGCGGCTCAACTTCTGCTAGCAGCCGCGCAAAGAGGCTGGCAAAAACAGGCTCTGCACTGGAGATTTTTCCCACAGCCCCGGCCTTGACCAACAGGCCTGAGACAAAGCTCCACAAGGGCAGGGCCGGCACATTGCCCGCCCAGACGTGCACCAGCAATTCGGGCCCAAAGGCCTTGCTCCAGCCGCCTTTGGGCCGGGGCTGGAATTCGTCAAGCAGCTTGGGATTTGCAAAGTCTTCGGCGACAAAACGGTGCAATTGCAAAGCACGAAAGGTCAGCAGAAATGACGTTAAATTGAGTCGAACCATCTCGGCGTCAAAGCCGGTCACTTGGGGTAAAAGTCGCTCGAGGGTTTGACGATAAGCGTTAGCAGGGTCCAGCAACTGGGCGATGGCGCTGTCCACCACACGAACAATGTCTGACACCGCCATGGTCTTCAGATGGGTGTGGCTTGCCTGGCGAATGCGATGCGACATGGCCACCATTTGATCAATGCTCAGCTGCGGCACATCAATGTGCAGTAGCCGTGCGCTTTCACCGAAACTCAATCGATGCCAACGCACGTCCTCATCGCGTAATCCGGGCAGGTAGCCCGCTTTAAAGGGCGTTGTGCTCATGACTGCGCAGATTTCAAAAATTCGTCAACGGCCAGCGAGCAGCCCTTGGCTTGCGCACCTTGCGCACGGCCATGCAAGACAAAGCCACCCTCTGCCGCCACGCCCACGTCTTCGGTCAAAATCGTGACAACCGAGTTGAAGTTTGCCAAGTCGGTATGCGCCAAAATACCGCGCTCACCCGGGCTGACTTCTAGACCGGTCTCCGGGTCGACCAAGCGCGATCGAATCCAGTGAGGCCCCCGCTTGATGGAAGGAACAGTGCGATTACCGGCATCGTAGAACTGGGTGCTCAGCTCGGTCATGCCGTACATGTTGAGACATTGGTCACGGTCAAGCCCGAAGGTCTCAGACATCTGCGCGTAAAAAGCCTCCATGGGAATTGCCCGCGACTGCCCCTTGAAGCCACCGGTATCCAGCAGGCGGCTACCTTGGGGTAATTTGAAGCTGAGTTTGCGTGCCGCAAGTGCATCCATTAAATGAACAAAGCTGTAACTGGCACCCAGCAGCGCAAAGGGCTCGCCAGACGCTTGGGCCTGTGCCAGTGCGGCGCACAAAGCGTCAACACGCAACCCTTGCTCGTCCAGGTAATAGGTGCTCTCGGGTGAGCCAAAGTTGCCCATTGCCAGCGCCAGGTAGTGGGCCAGGGAAGAGTTGGGCATCAGTACTTCATCGGGGAAAAGTATGCCCATACGAAGCTGCCTATTTCCCTGCATAAAGTGGTGCTCAAAGTTTCGCAGCATGGAGGCGTCGTAAACCGAAACCGTGGGGTGGTAATGCCGACCTTTCACCTCGCCACGCGTGGTGCCACTGGTCATGAAAGTGCGTGTGCAACTCTCAGGGGGCACGCAACTCAGCGTCAGGTCTTTAAACGCATTGATGGGAACGGCGGGAATATCTGTCCAGTTGCTGACGACCCGTGGAGTTTTGCCTCGCCCCTGACAAAAACGCTGAAAAGGTAGGTTGTTTTGAAACTGATGGGCAAAAATACGCAGCGCGAGGCGGTTGAATTCTTCGTCACTGGCCTTTGGGCGCGCGATAAATTTCAGAAGCTCGGAGGCGATCAATGCCGAGGCGGAAATTTCTTGAGTCATGCAGCTTGGCCATTTCAAAATGGCAGGGCGACTGACCGCGAACAACGGTGCACTCACACACGTATGGCGTTCTTTGGACAAGCTTCCCTGCGCGAGTATTACCTCTATCAGGTTCAAAGGGACTATCTCAGATACACCATGTTCAGTGGCGCACACCCCTAGCGAATGCGTTATTGCTAACGCGACTGCATTTTACCCATGACTTTTATGGCTTACTTGACTCAAGCCACAAATACTCGCGCCTTGCGTGGTGTCAGCACCAGGGTCTCGTTGGTTTGCAGGCCCAATTCGTGAAACAACTGGGCGGGAATATGGGCCTCAATGATGTCCTCGCCGTTGGCTGCGGTCGCATTCAGCGGCAACAACTCCAGCCGGGCAATCGGCCCCACCACAATGGCGCGCGTAAGTTTGGCAACAATGCCCTGAGGCTGTTCTGTGCCGCTGGCACCTGGCGTGTAGCGGCGCACGTCCAGGTCATGGGGCCG
>CAIMHL010000032.1 GCA_903840825.1 uncultured beta proteobacterium | reverse complement strand
TGCTGGCCTCATTGACGTTTGCAGCGGTCGACACCAGCACCAAGCATGTGGTCACCTTTGTGCCGCTGTTGATGCTGCTTTGGTTCCGGTACGCGTTTCAGGCGGTATTGACCTTTGTACTGCGCTTTCCGATGCAGAAGCGCCGCTTGTTCTCCACCCCCAATCCACGCTTTCAGATGCTGCGGGGCGTCCTATTGCTGACCAGCAGTGCCTGCGCTTTTTTTGGTTTGCAACATTTGCCCGTGGGCGAGTTCACCGCCATGGTGATGCTGTCACCCATGCTGGCCACCGCGCTAGCGGCTTGGTTGCTTAAAAACCACGTCTCACGCTTACGCTGGATCGTGATGGCCACGGGCTTGGCAGGCGTATTACTGGTGGCGCATCCGGACGGCCAGGTTTTCAGCTGGGCTTTGTTGTTTCCACTGATGCTTATCGTCTCCAATGCCGGTTTTCAGGTATTGACCAGCCGATTGAGCGGGGAAGAAAACCCTTACACGACGCATTTTTATACCGGTCTGGTCGGCGCTCTGGTCATGACCCCGGTTGTATTTTTTAATTGGCACAGTGATGCTTTTGTTGCGCATTGGCCCTGGTTTTTGCTGGTCGGATCCCTGGGTACTTTTGGCCATTTGATGCTGATTCGCGCCTACAGCAAAGCTGCAGCGCCGGTGCTGCTGCCCTACATTTACACCCAGGTTGCCTTCGCCATGTTGGGCGGATGGCTCGCTTTTCAGCACATGCCCGACACCTTGGCCTGGCTTGGCATCGCCGTGATCGCGGCCAGCGGCGTGAGCAATGCCCTGCTGCCCATGCGTGAACTCATGAAAAAATCCATTTAGCCCAATTAACCCATTTAACCCGACGTCAACACCATGGCCCAACTCTTTGAAGTTCACCCGGAAAATCCGCACATTCGCTTACTTAAGCAAGCTGTGGCCCTGCTGCAAAAGGGAGAAGTGCTGGCGGTCCCTACCGACTCCAGTTATGCCCTGGTTTGCCACTTGGACGACAAGGCCGCCGCAGACAAACTGCGCCGCATCAGGGGGGTGGACGACAAGCACCACCTGACCTTGTTGTGCCGCGATTTGAGTGAGTTGGCCAACTATGCCAAGGTAGACAACCAGCAGTTTCGCCTGATCAAATCAGCCACACCAGGGCCCTTTACTTTCATTTTGGAAGCCAGCAAAGAAGTACCGCGCCGCTTGAGTCACCCGGCCCGCAAGACCATTGGCCTGCGCGTGCCAGACCACAAGGTCTTGCAAGCACTGCTTGCCTTGCACGAAGGCCCCTTATTGGCCACTACCTTGATTGCCCCCGGCGAGACTGAACCGATGAATGACACCGAGGAAATTCGCAAACACTACGAGCACCAAATTGCAGCGCTTATCGATGCTGGTGCCTGCGCGCTTGAACCGACTACCGTTGTAGACCTGACCCAAGGCGAGCCCGAGATTATTCGAGAAGGCCGAGGGGCACTATCGGTACTAGGCCTCTAAGGCCATATTTTTGATCTGAGAGAATAAGTTGATGGATATTGCAAACCTGATCCAAACTGTGGCCATTTACGCTCTGCCGGTGCTGTTTGCCATCACCATTCATGAGGCGGCGCACGGCTATGCAGCGCGGCACTTTGGCGATAACACGGCCTACCTGTTGGGCCGTATCACGCTCAACCCCATCAAGCATATTGACCCCGTGGGTACGCTGCTGATGCCGCTGGTGCTGTACTTTGCGACCTCGGGCGCCTTTTTGTTTGGCTACGCCAAGCCAGTACCGGTGCGCTTTGGTAATTTGCGTCACCCCAAGCGCGATATGGTGTGGGTGGCATTAGCCGGACCTGCAGCCAATTTCGTGCAAGCCTTTCTTTGGGGCGGCTTGTTTTTTATCCTGCGAGGGACCGGCACGACAGAGCCTTTCTTCCTGAAAATGGCCCAGGGTGGCATTCTCGTTAATCTGGTGATGTTCACCTTCAACCTGTTTCCATTACCGCCCTTGGACGGTGGACGCATTCTGGTGGGCTTGCTGCCGTACCGGCAGGCTGAACTGGTTTCACGCATAGAACCCTATGGGTTTTTCATCGTGATGGCGCTCGTCATTACCGGGGTGGTGAGTAGCCTTTGGTTGCAGCCCCTGATGGCCTTGAGCTATGGCTTGCTTGATATTTTGCTCACGCCCATTTCCATGATTTTTGGGTAACCCCCTCCACTCTTCACCATAAGTTTCCCCTCATGAGTTCCAAGCGCTTTTTAACTGGCATCACGACTTCCGGCACCCCTCACCTGGGTAATTACGTCGGCTCGATTCGCCCCTCGGTACGCGCCAGTCTTCGCCCGGATGTCGAGAGTTTTTACTTTCTGGCGGACTACCACGCCTTGATCAAGATTGACGAGCCCGACCGCATCCAGCGCTCCACGCTGGAGATTGCCGCCAGTTGGCTGGCCGCAGGCTTGGACCCTGCGCGTGTCGTTTTTTACCGCCAATCGGATGTACCGGAAATCCCCGAGCTCACCTGGTTTTTGACCTGTGTGACCGGCAAAGGCATCCTGAACCGGGCACATGCTTATAAAGCGGCGGTGGACAAAAACACGAGTACTGGAGAAGACCCTGACTCTGACGTGAGCGCCGGCTTGTTCATGTACCCGGTGCTGATGGGGGCTGACATTCTGATGTTCAACGCCCACAAGGTGCCGGTGGGGCGCGACCAGATTCAACACATCGAAATGGCGCACGACATGGCCCACAGTTTCAATTACCGCTATGGCGAGCACTTTGTGCCCCCGGAAGCCGAAATTGAAGAGAGTGTGGCCACCTTGCCCGGCCTTGACGGCCGCAAGATGAGCAAGAGCTACGACAACACCATTCCGCTTTTTGCCACCCGCGCTGAGCTCAAAAAACTCATCAACAGCATCGTCACCGATTCACGCGCCCCCGGCGAAGCCAAAAGCACCGAAGGCTCAGCCCTGTTTCAAATCTTTCAAGCCTTTGCGTCCGCAGAAGAAACCGCTGCCTTAAGCCAGGCCTATCAAGACGGCATTGCCTGGGGTGATGCCAAGCAAGTGGTGTTTGAGCGCATCGACCGCGAAATAGCCCCCATGCGCGATGCCTACCTGGCGCTGATGGCGGACCCCGCCAAGATCGAAGCCATTTTGCTGGCTGGCGCCATCAAGGCACGCCAAATTGCCACGCCCTTCATGAGCCGCCTGCGCCATGCAGTGGGCTTGCGTGACTTGCGCGCACAGGCCCAGACGCAAAAGGTAAAAGCAGCCAAAGTAGCCAAACCCGCCTTCAAGCAATACCGCGAAAAAGATGGCAAGTTTTACTTCAAGCTGGTCGATGCAGAGGGAAAGTTGTTGCTGCAAAGCCTAGCCTTTGACTCCCCCAAAGAGGCCGGCCAAACCATTGGCTTGTTACAAACGCAAGGTGCAGCAGCCCTGCCTGCTTTGGCCAACCAGCTGGTGACAGTGTCGGCGCTTGAAGCAGACACCATCAGCGCGGCCTTGACTTTGATGGCCGAGCCCGATTAATGATAAGCTGCCGATAACAGCTGACGAAAAAATGCCCGCTGTTGCGGGCATTTTTCAAAAGGACTTGGAGGAAGAGGTGGGATTCGAACCCACGGTACCTTTCGGTACGCCTGATTTCGAGTCAGGTACATTCGGCCACTCTGCCACTCTTCCTCAACCTTTTCATTGTACAACAGGCATCCACAAGCATAAAATTTCAGCTCGTCCAGCAGCAAAATTTATGTACGGATGTACGCGACATGAAAATTACTTTTTTGTTTCTTTTATTTCCCTGCTTGGCATTGGCTAACGATGCGCCTTGCTACGCTATGAAGGATTTCAACACCAAGAATTATTGCCTCGCCATAAAAAAACGGCAGGAATCTTACTGCAACAAAATTGATAAAAATTCCCTGCAGTTTCTTTGCCTCGCTGAATTAACCAAGCAAAAAAGTTATTGTGATCAAATAAAACTTGTAGAAGATGCGGACAAATGTAGAAAGCTATTCAGGTTCAAATAATCGACGCCCTTCAAGGGACCGTGGTCATTGGTCATTGGTCATTGGTCCATTATTTTTTAACATTTTCAGGATTACCCATTGGAAGCACACGAAACTGCCGAATTGATTGAGCAACCCGAGGGCGACAAGCAAAAAACCCGCACCGCTCTGACCATTTCATTTTTTGCGATGGTTTTAGCCTTTGCCAGCTTAGGAGGCTCGAATACGGCAAAGGAAGCCACACAGGAAAATATTCTCGCTGCCAATGCTTATTCGTTTTACCAAGCGAAAACCATTCGGCAAACCTCCATGAAAATTGCGGCCACTGATCTTGAATTACAGATGATCCGCGACACGTCTATGCCAGCAGATGTCAAAGAGATTTTCAAGAAAAAAATTGACGATTACAAGAAAACGATTGATCGCTATGAGTCGGAGCCTGAGACCAAGGACGGTAAAAAGGAACTAATGGCTCAGGCCAAAGCGCATGAAATGGCGAGAGACTACGCACTGCGTCAGGATCCTTGGTTTGATTTTGCAGAAGGCATGGTCCAGATCGCCATTGTTCTGCTTTCAGTTTCCTTGATTGGCTCTATTCCTGCCTTGTTTTTTGCGGGATCTGTGCTGGGTGGCCTGGGAATGCTTTGCACGATCAATGGATTTTTCCTTCTGTATTGATGCTTATTTGGAGTGCCTTCGCATAAGTTGGCGGCACTAACAGCGCTAACGAGGTTCAGATGAAAAAAAACCTGCCAGTCTTTCGACTGGCAGGTTTTTTAAAGTGCGCTTTTCGGATTAACGTGCAGGGCGTGCGGGACGCTTGGCAGCGTCACGGGGAACGAATACTTTTCCGCCATTACCTGGCTTGGCACCCATTGGCTTGCCAAAGGCTGGCTTACGGGCACCGAAGTCGCCGCGTGGCGCACCGAAATCACCACGGGGAGCGCCGCCGTCGTTACGACCGCCGAAGTCACCGCGAGGGGCTCCGAAGTCGCCACGGGGAGCGCCACCGCCGTCGTTACGGCCACCGAAGTCGCCGCGAGGAGCGCCGAAATCACTGCGAGGCGCAGGGGAGCCCGCAAAACGGTCATTGAAGCCGCCTTTGCGCTCGTAGCTACGGCCTTCAGGCTGGCTGAATCCGCCACCGTTGTTGTTGTTTTGGTATCCACCACCGCCGGCGTCACGAGGTGCGCCTGAATTGCGGTCATTAAAACCACCACGGGGAGCACCGAAGCCGCCTGAGCGTCCACCGCCACCGCCGCCACCGAAGTTGCCGCCACGGGAATGGTTGTCACCACCACGTCCACCGCCACCACCGCTAAAGTTTTGAGGACGTGAATCAGGGAAGCGCTGTTGTGGCTCCATACTTGGAACAGTTTCAGCTTTGAAAGTCTGGTGGCTATGGAACTCAATGTCCATGATCTTGCGGCGATCGCGGAACTCGGCAAAAGTTACCGCAATACCATCACGTCCGGCACGACCGGTACGGCCAATACGGTGGGTGTAATCTTCAGCTTTCATCGGCAAGCCAAAGTTGAACACGTGGGTCACGGTGGGCACGTCAATACCGCGCGCAGCCACATCGGTCGCCACCAAAATTTGCACTTGACCTTGACGCAGAGCCATCAAGCGACGGTTACGCAGACCTTGGCTCAGAGCGCCGTGCAAAGCAACGGCGGAGAAGCCTTCTTGTTGCAGGTCGTTGGCCAAACCATCACACTCAATTTGGGTGCTGGCAAAAACAATCGCCTGGTTAATGGTGGTGTCGCGCAACCAGTGGTCCAACAACTTGCGTTTGTGTTGTGCGTTGTCAGCCCAGAAAAG
>CAIMHL010000031.1 GCA_903840825.1 uncultured beta proteobacterium | reverse complement strand
GCCAGCAGGGGAAAGTTGTCGGCCCCCTCCACAAAACGTTGCGACAGGATCTGGCTGTCAAAAATGACCAGCCCGCTGGTAGCAGCCAAAAAAGCCATCAGGGTGATGCCACACACCAACAGCGCGTAGGCGATGGGCATGCCAATGGCCATGGCGGCGAGCAGGCTCAGGATGAAGACAGAGACGGTCATGGCGCTTGGCTCAGGCTTTGGCGGTTTGCAGGGTCTTCTCGACGTCGGCCAGCCCTTCGGCTTCGACCACCTGGATCAGCTCGGCCTCGGTGATGCGCCCGCTCAACAAGCGGTACAGCACCCGGATGTTCATGATGCCCATCACCAGGCTGACCACATAGCCGATGCCAAACACCCAGATCATGGACAAACCGGCTACCGGCGAGACATTGGTCACCTGCAAGTCATGCATTTTCCAGGTGCCAAGCAGGAACAAGCCGTTGCAAAACAACATGAGGCTCTCGCTGAGGAACAGGCAGGCTTTTTTTCCACCCAGGGACAGGTGCTTGACCAGGGTGTCAACCCCCAGATGACCGCCTTCGCGCATGGCCACCATGGCACCGATGTAGGTAAGCCAGATGAAGCAGTAGCGCGACATCTCGTCTGAGATGGTGATGCCAGAGTTGAAGGCGTAGCGTAAAAACACATTGCCAAACACCATGATCACCATGGCGACCATCAGGATCACAACCAGCAACTCGAGCAGCTTAAAAAAATAATGGATCAGCCGGTTCATTCACAATCTTTCGGCGACAGCGACTCGCCGCTTCAAAGCAGCGCGCAGGGGCGGTGGCGGTTGTTTGAGGCTTGGCAGCCGGCTGCGCGAAGCCAGCACCTGCTCGATGTCAGTGCGCGCGCTCTCGATGAGCACCCGCACAGCCGCCTCGGCCTGATCAGGCAGACGGTTGATCACTGCATCAATCATGGCGCGGTGGAGCGGCAGCGCCAGCAGGGGGCCATTTTTTCGGCGCGTGGAAATCTCAAAACTGGTTCGCAGCAAGGCGCTCAAAGCTGTGCTCATTTGCACCAGCATGCGGTTATGGCTGGCAAGCAACAGGCCTTGATGAAAGCGCAGGTCGTGGCTGACATAGTCGCCACCTTCGAAAATAGCGCTCTTCATGCCCGCAAAGGCAGCTTCGATGTTGTCAATGTCGTGCTGTGTGGCGCGCTGCGCTGCCAGCCGGATCGCCGCCGGCTCAACGATCAAGCGCAAGTCTTGCAAGTCGCGCACAAATTCGGGCGTCAAGCCAGCGCGGGCCTGCCAGGCGATCACATCCGGGTCAAACCAGTTCCATTGGTCGCTGGCTTGCACCCGGGTGCCAACCTTGGGGCCGGTCAGGATCAGGCCCTTAGCCACCAAAGACTTCACAGCCTCCCGCACCACAGTTCGACTGACGCCCAACTCAGCGCACAGCAGCGCTTCAGACGGCAAGGCACCAGCGGCCCCAAAGCGCCCCACTACAACGGCCTCAGCCAGGTAGTCGACCGTATTGCCGTGTACGTTTTTCATCCGCGCGCGCCGGCCAAGGCGGTAAAAATTACTGCGCAGAGCTTGACAGCCTTTGGCGACCGCGCCGTTAAAACAGCGCGCATAACTAAACACATTTCTTCAGCATCCTTTGAATCAAGCCATGGCTTTGTTTATCATATGATGTTTAGAGTGGGCAGCGATTTCGGGTAAACCCTATCAACAACTCAAATACAGGAGCGAGACAAGATGACATC
>CAIMHL010000030.1 GCA_903840825.1 uncultured beta proteobacterium | reverse complement strand
GTCGGTGTTCGTCATAACTTGCGGCCTCGTTGGAAAACGCCAAGGGTGCCAGGTTATTGACTAGCTTTCAAGATGGGTTGGCTGCGTGCTTACGTTTGTTGCCAGACTGAGCGGGGTCAAGACGGCCAGTTTAAGTGTCGCTGGCTGTCAAAGCGGCGCAGCTCGCCGCTGAGCGGGTCAGTAAATTCAACCGATTTGGCCAACAGGCGCAGCGGGTTGTTGTAGTCAATTTGCCCCTCGGGCGTGAGGACGGGGTAAAGCCCATCGCCCACAATCGGCAAGCCGAGTGCGGCCATGTGGACGCGCAACTGGTGGCGCTTGCCCGAGACTGGGCTTAGGGCGTAGCGGGCAAAGGCGCCGCGTACCTCCAGCACCGCCATGTCGGTGATGGCGTTGACCGGGCCTTGCACCTCATGCTGCAACATGAAGTGGCCGGCCTCTTCAATGCGGGATTGGCGGGTGAGGGGGAAACTCAGGTCAGCCCGCCAGGGCGCAATCGCCTCGTAGGTTTTTTTGATGTCGTGCTGGCTAAACAGTGCGTGGTAGCAAGCACGGCTTTGCGGCTGCGTGGAGAACATCACCAGCCCGGCGGTGTCGCGGTCGATGCGGTGCACGGGCACCAGCGTGTCAATGCCGAGCTTTTGCTTGAGCCGCACCAACACCGTCTCAGTCAGGTAACCACCCGAGGGCACCACAGGCAAAAAATGGGGCTTGTCCACCACCACCAAATGATCGTCCTGAAACAGCACCACTTCCTCGAATGGAATGTGGGGTTCGTGAGGCACTTCGCGGTAGTAATAGACCCGCTTGTGGCCCACAAACGGGCTGTTCTCAAGAATGAGTTGGCCATATTCATCCACCACCTGGCCTTGCGCTATGCGCTGGCACCATACCGCCCGGCTGACACCGGTGAAGCGTTCCAGCAAAAAATCGAGGGTGGTGGGCCAGTGGCCGCCGGGCAGGCCAATGCAACTGGGCCCCACGCCGTTCAAAACCGGAGGCTTGAAGGCGCCTGGGCTTGTTTTTTTAGACGCGTTCAAACACCACATCCCACACCCCGTGGCCGAGTTTGATGCCCCGGTTTTCGAACTTGGTGAGCGGGCGGTAATGGGGCTTGGGGGCGTAGCCTACCAACTCGGGGTGGCTGTTTGAGGCGGTGTTTTTCAACAAGGGCTCGGCACTCAACACCTCCAATATCTGCTCGGCATAAGGCTGCCAGTCGGTGGCGCAGTGCAGGTAGCCGCCCACTTTCAGGCGGGCTGCCAGTTTGGCGATCAGAGGTGCCTGAATCAGGCGGCGCTTGTTGTGCTTCTTTTTGTGCCAGGGGTCGGGAAAGAAAATGTGCACGCCGTCGAGGCTTTGCAGGGGCAGCATGTGGTCGATGACCTCAACGGCGTCATGCGAAACAATGCGGATGTTGTTCAAACCTTGCTCGCCAATGCGCTTGAGCAGCGCGCCCACGCCGGGCTCGTGCACCTCGCAGCACAAGAAGTTTTTCTCAGGCATCAGAGCGGCAATGGCGGCAGTGGCCTCGCCCATGCCAAAGCCGATCTCCAAAATGGTGGGTCTGCTGTTTGGCGTGTCAGCCTCGCGCGCTGCTGCCGCAAAAGCCGCAACAAAATCAAGGGCGCTGTTTTGGTAGGGCAATAAGAACTGCGGCCCCAAATCTTCAAACGCCTTGGTCTGGCCAGTGGTGGTGCGCCCAGCGCGGCGCACAAAGCTCTTGATCTCTTTGGGGTAGTCCACGCCCTCAGGCGCACTGCGCCGAATACGGGGTGTGCGGGGTTGGTCAGGTAGGGCGGGGGCGGATGGTTTGAGGTTTGTATCGTTCACGGGGAGTGATTGTAAATAAGCTGGACAACTACCCAAAGCCCAGCCAAAAAACAGCCGCAAGCCCCGTCAATCAACCCGGCCGTCATAAAGCACAGTCGCCAGCCTGCAGCCCCCAGTAAACGAGCCCCCGAAACGAAAAACTCAAATAAGGCTCCCCTCTTTGGCCCGGCGGGGCGAGAGAGGGGTTGGGGGAGTGAGTGGGGAAAAAAGCCAAGCAAAGAAAAGAAAATGCAAAGCTCACGACTCAAGAGCACTTAAGGGCTATTTTGAATGAAGCTTCAAGACATGAGCGCGCGCCATTGCAGGGTCCAAGCCTGGAGCGCCTCGGGCACTGAAGCGGTCTGGGGTAACAAACCCAATACGGCCGCGGCTTGGTTAAGCGCCCCAAAAGGGTTTTGGCTGTCCAGTGGCGCAGCGCCATTTTGTTTTGAAAGCTTTTCACCGTTGGCGCCCAGCACCAGCGGTGTATGCAGCGTGCGCGGTGAGGGCAGGCCCAGGCACTGCTGCAGCCAAATTTGGCGGGCGGTGTTGTCAGCCAAATCCTCGCCGCGAACCACATCGGTGACGCCTTGGGCGGCGTCGTCCACCACCACGGCCAGTTGGTAGGCAAAGAAGCCATCAGCACGCTTTAAAACAAAGTCCCCCACCTCTTGCGCCACGTTTTGCTGCTGTGGGCCGAGTCGGCGATCGACCCAATGTACAGAATCATCTGCTATAGAAAATGAAGCTGCTCTAGCAATATCATTGGGTCTCAGAGGGCTATTTGTTATAAATTTATCGGTGCGCAAGCGCCAGGCGCGGCCTGCTTTGCCGTGAAGGCCTGCCCGGCAAGTGCCCGGGTAAATCAGCTCGGTGTGGCGCGGGCGTTCTTGGGCTTGCGCGGCTTCAATGTCTTTGCGCGAGCAGGCACACGCGTAGGCTTGGCTGCTGTCGATGAGCGCATCGAGGGCTTCTTGGTACAGCGCGGTGCGCTGGGATTGCCAGACCACCGGGGCGTCCGGCTGCAGACCACACACGCTCAGCTGCTGAAGAATGAGCTGGTCCATGCCCGCCACGCAGCGGGGGGTGTCCACGTCTTCAATTCGAATGAGCCATTGGCCGCCATGGGCGCGGGCATCAAGCCAGCTGGCCAGTGCCGCCACCAACGAGCCCGCGTGCAGCGGGCCGGTGGGTGAGGGCGCAAAGCGACCGATGGTGTGGGTCAAACCACAGCCAGCGCCAACTCCAGTCCGGAGATGAACGCATTTTCTACCCGGTGGCCCAGGCACCAGTCGCCACAAACGCCCACATTGGTTTTTTCATCCCACAGGTGAGACTGGCCCAGAGGCTTGGTGGTTTGGGCGTAAAGCCAGCGTTGGGTATCGACATGGGCAGGCTCGGCCCGGATGCCGGTGATTTCCGAGAAGGCCTTGATCAGTTTGCCCTGCACGCGCTCAGCACTGTCGTTGATGTGTTCTTGAGACCAAGCGGCACTGGCCTGCACCGTCCAGCGCTCCACGGTGCCTCGGCCTGGTTTGGAGGACTCGCGGGCCAGCCAGGCGATGCGGTGGTGGGTGCTGCGGGCAGCATTCCATTGGGGGCCAAGCGTGATGAGCCCGGGTTGCATGGCTTGGGGAAAGGCCAGCATCAGGGTCCAGCACGGCGCGACCTGAACTTTGTCAATCGGCTTGGCCAGTTTGCTGGTGAGTTTGGAGGTTTTTAAGAGTGCACTGGCTTGCGCTGCGGGCATGGCCAGTAAAACGGCGTCAAAGCCTGAGAAAACATGCTGAGCACCTTCGCCCTCTTGGGTATGAAGCTGCCACTGCTGGGGATGCAGCGCATCGCGCTCAAGCAGGGTAACTTTGGTGCCCAACTCAAGCCTGTGCAGGGTTTGTAGCGGCAAGGCCCAGTGCTTGACCAAGGCGTTCATGCCCGGG
The DNA here is from genome assembly GCA_903840825.1 of uncultured beta proteobacterium. GTDB lineage: Bacteria > Pseudomonadota > Gammaproteobacteria > Burkholderiales > Burkholderiaceae_C > Rhodoferax. Next base: position 3,521 of record CAIMHL010000030.1, on the reverse strand, counting down.
GTGGGCACCCAGTGGGCGTCTTTGCCAGGCAAGCCTGCGGCGGTGACGCTGCCGTGTTCATCCAGCACGCGCACTGTGTTGGCGCTCCAGGGCTTGCACAGGTTTTGGGTGGTTTGGAGTACTTCGATAAAGCGGGGGTCGCGCGCTGTGAAATATTGCGAACCATGGTCAAAGGTGCCAAAGGGAGTGCTTCGCGTGGCCATTCGACCGCCAACGCCTTGGCTTTTCTCAAAGAGTGTGACCTTGTGGCCCGCTTGGGCCAAGGTGCGGGCACAGGCAACGCCAGCCATACCAGCGCCTATGACCGCAATATTTTTGCAATGTGCCGGTGCTTTTGTTTTGGAAGTGCTCATGGTCGAATGCTCCAATTGTTGTTGTGGTGCTTACACTTTACACGCCTCGGTGACGCTCCAGCAAAGCGGCCCGGGTTGCGGGGCTATTTAATTGATCCAGCCACCAGATAAGCGCCTGCCCCGAGTCTGATTTGTTCAGGCTGCGCCACGCGTAGTTCACCCGAGCCACCCGCTGTGGGCGTTCCATTTTTTTGACCACCAGCCGCCCGGCCTCAATGTAGGGGCGCGCCATGATTTCGGGCACAAAGCCACAACCCAGGCCGCGCAACTGGGCATCGAGCTTGGCTTGCATGGTGGCCACGGTAAACACATCTTGCCCGCCCAAAAGGCCAATGGTGATGCCGCCGCCCCGGGTAATGGTGTCGGCCACCGCCACGGCGCGGTGCTGGCGAATAGTCTCGTCTTTCAAGGGCTCAGGCGCTTCTGCCAGCGCGTGGTGCGGCGCCACCGCATAGACAAAACCCACATCGCCCAGTGGTTTGGCATGAATGCCAGCTTGGTTGCTTGACTCCGCCACGCCCAAAGCCAGGTCAGCCCGGCCTGAGGTGAGCGCCTCTAGCGTGCCTGAGAGGGTTTCATCGGTCAGCTTGATGCGGGTGGGTGGGTTGAGTGCAAAAAAAGTGTCACACAACTCCATCACCGTGGCTTTGGCGATGATGCTGTCCACCGCAATGGTCAATTGCGGCTCCCAGCCTGTGGCCACGCGCTTGACGCGGTTGGCCACCGCGTCAATGTCTTCCAGCAAGCGTGCGCCCTCGCGCAGCAACTCAGCGCCCGCCGGCGTCAGGCGGGCCTGGCGGGAGCTGCGGTCATAAAGCAGCACATCGAGTGCATCTTCAACCTGGCGCACCCGATAGGTCAGGGCGCTGGGCACCACGCCCATGACGCGCGCCGCACCGGCAAAGCTGCCTGTGGCGGCAATGGTTTGTAGCATCGCCAGCGCGTCAGGCGTTAAAACATCGCGGGGTGTTTGCATGTTGATGGTCTTTAATTTCTAAATATTTGAATGATGCCATCAAAACCCCTGACCTGCTGCTGCCCACTTTGCCTTTAAAGTTGAGACCTTAATAAAGAGGCCGCACCATGCTCCAAGTCAGAAAATCAAACGAACGTGGCTTTGCCGACCATGGCTGGCTCAAGTCGTTTCACAGCTTTTCTTTTGCGGGCTATCACGACCCCCAATTCATGGGTTGGGGCAACTTGCGGGTGATTAACGAAGACCGCATTGCCCCCGGCACCGGCTTTGGCACGCACGGCCACCGCGACATGGAAATCATCAGCTACGTGATTTCGGGCGAGTTGGCGCACAAAGACACCATGGGCAATGTCAAGGGCATTCCCCCTGGCGACGTGCAGCGCATGAGCGCCGGCAGTGGCGTGCAGCACAGCGAGTTCAACCACGCACCGAGCGAGTCCACCCACTTTTTCCAGATCTGGATTGAGCCCAACGTTACTGGTATTCCCGCCAGCTACGAGCAAAAAACATTTGCCGACACCGAAAAGCAAGGCGCCTTGCGCTTGGTCGCCTCGCCCGATGGCGCTCTGGGTTCGGTCACTATTCATGCTGCTGCCCGAATGTATGCAGGCCTCTTTGACGGCGCGCAGCAAGCCCAGCTTGTCTTGAACCCTGCCCAAAAAGCCTATGTGCACCTGGTGCGCGGCGAATTGACAGTGAATGGTGTTGCATTGTTCACGGGCGATGCCGCCCTGATTGAAGGCGAAAGCCAACTCGCCCTCAGCCAAGGCAAAGACGCTGAAGTGCTGGTGTTTGAACTCAGTGCCTAACTAAATTTTTCTAAACCTCCCTTATTTATCAAGGAAACTCAAAATGTCAAAAGTAGCTGTTGTATTTCATTCCGGTTATGGCCACACCCAACGCGTGGCCCAGTTCGTGGCTGAGGGCGCGGATGCTGAATTGGTCGCTATTGATGCCGATGGCAACCTGACCGATGCGCAGTGGGCCACGCTCGATGCCGCTGACGCCATCATCATGGGTTCTCCCACCTACATGGGCATGGCCTCTTGGCAGTTCAAGAAATTTGCCGATGCCACCAGCAAAAAGTGGTTCAGCAGCGCCTGGAAAGACAAAGTGGCCGGTGGCTTCACCTGCTCGGCCAACCCCAGCGGCGACAAGCTCTCTACCATTCAGTACTTCATTACGCTGGCCATGCAGCAAGGCATGATCTGGGTGGGCCAGCCTGCGCTCAACGACGGCACCATCAACCGCATTGGTTCCCACTCCGGCGTCATGGCCCAAGTGGGCCCGACCAGCCCGGCGGAAGATATTCCCCAGGGTGACCTGGATACCGCCAAAGCCTACGGCGCTCGTGTGGCTAGCGTGGCTGCCAAGCTGCGCGCTTAAGCGGCGTCAGCGCTGGGCAGTTCGACGGCACTCAAGTCGGCCGCTACCGCCCGGCGCTCATCAAAGACGAAGCAGGCGCCCGTGTAATGCGGGCCGCCGGTTTCTTCAAAGTATTTCAAAATGCCGCCTTCTAGCTGAAACACGTTTTGGAGGCCGGCCTCGCGCATCAAAATGGCGGCTTTTTCGCAGCGAATGCCCCCGGTGCAAAAGCTCACCACCGTTTTCCCTTCCAGTTCGGCCTTGTGGTCGAGCATCGCTTGGGGAAATTCGGTAAATTTGGTGATGCGCCAGTCAATGGCGCCGTTAAAGGTCCCAAGATCTACTTCAAAATCGTTGCGGGTGTCGAGCGTGACCACTTCGCGGCCCTCGTCGTCCACGCCCTGGTCTAGCCAGCGCTTCACGGTGACCGCGTCCACCGCTGGTGCACGCCCGGTGCTGGGCTGAATGGTGGGGTGGTCCATGCGGATAATTTCGCGCTTGACCTTGACCAGCATCTTCTTGAAGGGCTGATGGTCAGACCAACTCTCTTTGGGGGCGATGTCAGCAAAGCGAGCATCGGTGTGCAACTGGCTGACAAAACCGTGCACGGATTCGGCGTTTCCTGCCAGAAATAAATTGATCCCTTCCTCGGCCAGCAAAATGGTGCCTTTGAGTTGGAGCGCGAGTGCTCGGGCCAAAAGTTCCTCGCGCAAGGCGATTGCATCGAGCAGCGTGACAAATTTATAAGCGGAAATATTTAAGGTGGTGTTCACCCGCCCATTCTAATAAGGCCTCTTTGGCTCTTTGGCAGGGCTGCCGAGGCGCTG
>CAIMHL010000029.1 GCA_903840825.1 uncultured beta proteobacterium | reverse complement strand
TGCACGTCGTATCTCCCCATTTTTTGTGCCGTCGACCATAGTCAATATGATCGCCGGACACGTCTCTATTCGTTTTGGTTTCAAAGGTCCCAACCTCGCCATCGTCACGGCTTGCACCACAGGTTTGCATTGCATCGGTGAAGCAGGCCGCATGATTGAATACGGCGATGCCGATGTAGTGGTGGCTGGCGGCTCTGAAGCCACGGTCTCACCCCTCGGTATTGGTGGCTTTGCCGCCATGCGCGCCATGAGCACGCGCAACGACGACCCCACCACAGCCTCACGCCCGTTTGACAAAGACCGCGACGGTTTTGTCTTGGGCGAGGGCGCAGGCGTCATGGTGCTTGAAGAATATGAACACGCCAAGGCGCGTGGCGCCAAAATTTACGCCGAGTTGGCAGGCTTTGGCATGAGTGCCGATGCCGGCCACATGACCGCCCCCAATATGGACGGCCCACGCCGCGCCATGCTGGGCGCGCTGCGCAATGCCGGTGTCAATACCGATCAAGTGGATTATTTGAACGCACATGGCACGTCAACGCCTCTGGGCGATTTGAATGAGACCAACGCGATCAAAGCAGCCTTGGGCGACCGAGCCAAAAAAATAGTGGTCAACTCAACCAAGTCCATGACCGGTCACTTGCTCGGTGGCGCGGGCGGCATTGAGTCTGTCTTTACCGTGTTGGCGCTTCACCACCAAGTGAGCCCCCCCACCATCAATATTTTCAACCAAGACCCCGAGTGTGATCTGGACTACTGTGCCAACACCGCACGCGACATGAAGATTGATGTGGCACTGAAAAACAACTTCGGCTTTGGTGGCACCAACGGCGCATTGGTGTTCAAGCGCGCTCCCTGACCGCCGTTAAATTTTGATTCACGACGCGCTGAGCTGAATCAAGCCCCATGCACAACGCCCCAACGGTCAGTTATCCGGTGGGGCGTTCTCACTTTCAGGCTGTACTTCTCATCTTCTTGCTCTTCGCAGCGCTGGTAACCTGCTTTTTTTGGGTTGCCAACGCTGTGTGGGATTGGCGCCAGGGCCTCATGATTGTGACGCTGTGTTTGGCGGTGCTGTTTGCCTGGCAAGAGTGGCAGCGTACCCGCCAAGGCCTCCTGTCCTGGGATGGGGTCGTCTGGTGCTTGAGTGGGGCTCAACCATCCATTACGGGCGCAATTTCGGTGCAACTTGATTTTCAGTTCGTCTTGTTGTTGAGGCTGACGCCACTGAGCGGGCCGCAGTTTTGGCTTTGGGCCGAACGCAAGCGCCTTGAGCCACTTTGGTTGCCTTTGCGTCGAGCTGTCTTTTCGCGCCAGTTTGATACCCTTCATCAGACGAGCGGGAAAGGGTCTCCTGTAAAGTCTGAGCAACCATGACCGAGCAAACCCCCAGCCCCGAAACCGCCAGAGTCGCCAACAGTGACACCCTGCTGGTGGAGCGCGCAGTGGCCGGTGACCAGCGCGCCTATGGCTTGCTGGTCACCAAGTACCAGAGGCGCATTCAGCGCTTGGTTGGCCGCATGGTTCGAGATGTGGATTTGGTTGAAGATATTGCCCAGGAAACCTTTATTCGCGCTTACCGGGCCTTGCACCAGTTTCGCGGCGATGCCCAGTTTTACACCTGGCTTTACCGAATTGCCATCAACACGGCCAAGAAGTTTTTGGGCGATCTTCAGCGCGACCGAACCGTGTTTGGGGCTGATTTCAAAACAGATGCTGAAAACGATGAAACTTATTCAGCCAGAAACGAACCAATATTCCATGAGACGCCTGAGACCGTGCTGGCCGCCAAGGAAATTGCAGCGGCTGTGAATGCGGCCATGGCAGCCTTACCCGAAGACTTGCGTCAGGCTTTGACGCTGCGTGAAATTGAAGGCCTGAATTATGAGGAAATTGCAGACATGATGAATTGCCCTGTCGGGACGGTCCGCTCAAGAATTTTTCGAGCTAGGGAGGCCGTGTCTGCCAAAGTAAAACCCATGCTGGAAAAACAAACCAGCAAGCGCTGGTAAGCGTTGATTGATAATTTTCGAAGGCAAGCCCAGGCTATGACAAACCCCCTTGAAAACTGTGAGCGACTCTCTGCCTTGGCGGATGGGCAACTGTCTGGGGAAGCGGCAAAGCAGACCTTGGACTGGCTCATGCACGATGCTGATGCGCAAGCCCGCTGGAACACCTACCATTTGGTGGGCGAGGTGATGCGTTCGGGGGAGGTGTCATGCCCAGACCGGGAAGCCGCCTTTATGCAGCGTCTGAGTGAGGCCTTGGCCAAAGAGCCTGTCCAAGCCCTTGGTGGGAATGCTATAAAAATAGAAGCTGCTCAAGCAATTCAGCAGGACGTTGCAGCACTAAAAGTCTTAAGAAATACGGCCGCCAATGACGCCTCGTTTGGTTGGCGCTTGGCGGGCGGTTTTGCCGCCTTGTTGGCGGTTATGGTGGTGAGTTGGCAAGGGCTGGGTGCAGGTCTTGGGTCTGCTGCCGGCCCCCAGCTTGCCCAGGTGATTGTGCCAACCGGTCAGTCCCTGGCCGCTTTGCCATTGGTGACGCCCGGTGACGGAGCAATCCGCATGATTCGGGACCCTCAGCTGGATGCTTTTCTGGCCGCTCACAAGCAGTTTGGTGGAACGTCCGCCTTTCAAAAGCCTTCCGGCTTTCTGAGTAATGCCGTTTTTGAAGGCGCTCCCCGATGAGCTTGACCAGGATCCCGGGCATGGCTTTCGCCTTTCTGCTGGTCGTGTTCGGTGGCCCGGCACTGGCGCAGCCCTTGCCGCTGCAAACCGGTCTGAATGAATGGTTGGTGCGCATCCACGAGGCGTCAAGCAAGCAAAGCTACGCGGGTGTTTTCGTGGTGTCCGTGGAGGGGCGGATGTCGAGTGCCCGCATCTGGCATGCCTGTGAGGGGGCGCAGCAGGTGGAACGCGTGGAGTCCTTGACGGGCTCCCCCAGGTCCACCTTCAGGCGCAATGACCAAGTGCTCACCTTCTTTCCAGAGCGTCGTGTGGTGCTGTCTGAAACACGTGAATCTCTTGGGTTGTTTCCCAATCTGCTTCAATCCCATCCGACCTCAATCGCCCAGTTTTATGAGGCCAAGCCCATCGGCACTGAGCGGGTAGCCGGCTTCGTGGCGGATGTCGTGCAACTGCGGCCCCAGGATCGCTACCGGTTCGGGTACCGGGTCTGGACCGAGCAAAAAACCAGCTTGGTGCTTAAATTACAAACTCTGGACGGCCAAGGCCGTGTTCTGGAGCAGTCGGCGTTTTCTGAGTTGCAACTTGATATGCCCGTCAGCCTGAGCAAACTCAGTCAGATGATGGACAACACCCAGGGCTACCGCGTTGAAACCCCCGAAATGGTTAAAACAACGCCCGAGGCGCAGGGCTGGATGCTGCGTGGTGGAGTGCCCGGTTTCAAATCGATGAATTGTTACAAGCGTTTGATGGCCGCTGGGCCAGAGACGCGCCAAGACGGCACCGTGCAGTGGGTTTTTTCAGATGGACTGGCCTCTGTTTCTCTGTTCATTGAAGCCTTCGACCCTCGTCGCCACCTCCAGGGCGAACTGCAAGCCTTGGGCTCAACGTATGCCTTGTCCCACCGGCTGAACCAATGGTGGGTTACCGCAGTGGGGGAGGTTCCACCGCAAACATTGACGGCCTTTGTACAAGGGCTTACACGGATCAAATGAAGTATTTAGTGAGTTTAAATTTTAAGGAAAGTACGCTGATGTCCTCCATATTCTTGAAAAAATTGCACGCCTGTGCCTGGGTCAGCGCTTGTGCGCTGTCGGCCTCGGTCGTCCTGATGCCCGTGGCGCCTGCTGCAGCGCAGGTGCGCACCTTGCCTGACTTTACTGATCTGGTCGAGCAGGCGGGGCCGTCGGTGGTCAACATCCGGACACTTGAAAAAGTGGCCCCAAAGACGGCTCAAAATGGGCCTGGGGAAGAAGAAATGCTGGAGTTCTTCCGCCGTTTTGGTCTGCCCTTGCCCAATATGCCGCGCCAGCCGCCGCGCCAAAACAGACCCCAACAGCCGGAAGAAGAGCAACCACGCGGCGTGGGCTCAGGGTTTATTTTGTCCGCTGACGGATTCATCATGACCAACGCGCATGTGGTGGAGGGGGCTGATGAAGTGATCGTGACCTTGACTGACAAGCGTGAATTCAAAGCCAAAATTGTGGGTGCCGACAAACGCAGCGATGTAGCCGTGGTCAAGATTGAGGCGACCGGTTTGCCAGCGGTCAAAGTGGGTGATGTGAATCGCCTCAAAGTGGGCGAGTGGGTGATGGCGATTGGCTCACCCTTTGGCCTTGAAAACACCGTGACCGCCGGCATCGTGAGCGCCAAGCAGCGCGACACTGGTGACTACTTACCCTTCATTCAAACGGATGTCGCCATCAACCCTGGTAATTCAGGCGGCCCGCTTATTAATATGCGAGGCGAAGTGGTGGGTATTAATAGCCAGATCTATTCCCGCTCAGGCGGCTCCATGGGCATCTCGTTTGCCATTCCGATGGACGAGGCCATGCGGGTGAGCGAGCAGTTGCGCGCCTCTGGCCGTGTGACACGCGGACGCATCGGTGTGCAAATTGACCAAGTGACCAAAGAAGTGGCTGAATCTTTGGGCTTGCCCAAGCCACAGGGCGCACTGGTGCGCGGTGTTGAAGTGGGCGCACCCGCTGAAAAGGGCGGCGTCGAGGCCGGTGACATCATCACCAAGTTTGAAGGCCGCGTGGTGGAGAAATCCAGCGACTTGCCCCGCATGGTCGGCGCGACCAAACCAGGCACCCGCAGCACACTCACCGTGTTTCGCCGTGGCGCCTACAAGGAGCTGACCGTGACGATTGCCGAAATCGAAGCTGACAAGCCGGTGAAAAAAGCGGCTGAGAAAGAAGTCAAACCCAAGGCTTCCAGCGCCGGTCAGACTTTGGGGCTAGCGGTGAGTGACCTGACCGAGGAGCAAAAGAAAGAGCTCAAGCTCAAGGGTGGTGTGAAAGTGGATGCCGCTACCGAAGCGGCCGCCCGCTCGGGCTTGCAAGAGGGCGATGTGATCGTTCAAATTGGCAATGTGGCGGTCTCCAGTGTCAAGGAGTTCGAGGCAGTGCTGTCCAAAATGGACAAGAGTAAATCAGTCAGCGTCCTGTTTCGGCGGGGTGAATGGGCGCAATATGCCGTGATCCGATTGCCTAAATAAGGATTTTTGACCCTCTCACTGACTGGGCTATTGCCACAATTTGTGGATAAAAAGCCTGGTCAGCGGTCAATTAAATTTATTTTGAACCGCTCCGAAGTCCCCATCCAAGTTGGCGCCTACTAACTTCAAATTTCGACTAAAGCAGTTTTGGTTAGAATGGAGGGTGAACATTGACGGATTCGGGACTATCGAACGAGCCTGAATCCACCATATGGGATGAACTGAAGGGCGCCAAAGGCGGTCCACAGTTCGTCCACAAGTTGTTCATGGAATGATTGCAGAGAATGTTAATAAGCTGTGTATAAGTTATTTGTTGCTGCGCTGCAACAACCCATGGCAACTGTTTGATGACCTGTGTTTTCTTGGCTTTTTGCCTACAATGAACTTCCAGCTATCGCAGTTGCCAATGATTGTTGGTTCAGGGCGCGTCAAATTTGATGCGCCCTTTTTTCTTGTTCGCTCGTTTTAATTCAATCACTTAAGTAACCATCGTTGATGAATCACATCAGAAATTTTTCGATCATTGCCCACATTGATCATGGCAAATCCACCCTGGCTGATCGTTTGATTCAGCGTTGCGGTGGCTTGCAGGCGCGGGAGATGGAAGCGCAGGTGCTCGACTCGATGGACATCGAAAAAGAGCGCGGGATCACGATCAAGGCGCAAACCGCCTCGCTCAAGTACAAGGCATTGGATGGCCAGGTTTACAACCTCAACCTGATTGACACCCCCGGACACGTTGACTTTTCTTATGAAGTGAGTCGCTCGCTTTCGGCCTGTGAAGGGGCCTTGTTGGTGGTGGATGCCAGCCAGGGTGTCGAGGCGCAAACGGTGGCCAATTGCTACACCGCGCTGGAACTGGGTGTAGAAGTGGTGCCGGTGCTGAATAAAATGGATTTGCCCAACGCAGACCCCGACAACGCCAAAGTTGAAATCGAGGATGTGATCGGCATTGATGCCACCGACGCCATTCCGTGCTCTGCCAAAACCGGCCTAGGGATTGACGATATTTTGGAGGCCGTGGTGGCCCGCATCCCGCCCCCCAAAGGCAACCCGAACGGCCCGCTGCGCGCCATGATCGTGGACAGTTGGTTTGATACCTATGTCGGCGTGGTGATGTTGGTACGTGTAGTCGATGGCCGCCTGGGCAAGGGCGAGCGTTTCAAAATGATGGCCACGGGCACCATGTACAACGCCGACAAGCTCGGTGTTTTCACGCCTGCCAATGAAGACCGCGACTCGTTAGAGGCGGGTGAGGTGGGCTACATTATTGCGGGCATTCGCGAGTTGCAAGCGGCCAAGGTGGGTGACACTATCACCCTGATCAAGGCTGGCACGGGCGGTGCTGCTTTCACGGCCACCGAGCCGCTGCCAGGTTTCAAGGAAATTCAGCCTCAAGTCTTTGCCGGTTTGTACCCCACCGAGGCCAATCAGTACGAAGGTCTGCGCGACAGCTTGGAGAAACTCAAGCTCAACGACTCCTCCTTGCACTACGAGCCCGAAGTGTCGCAAGCGCTGGGTTTTGGCTTTCGCTGCGGCTTTTTGGGCTTGCTGCACATGGAAATTGTGCAAGAGCGCCTGGAGCGCGAGTTTGACCAAGACCTGATCACCACCGCGCCCAGCGTGGTTTACCAAGTGGTCAGCGCCGATGGTGAAGTGCGGATGGTGGAAAATCCCTCCAAAATGCCAGACCAAGGCCGCATGGATGAGATTCGCGAGCCCATCGTGACCGTGCATTTGTACATGCCGCAAGAGTATGTGGGCTCGGTCATGACGCTGGCCAACCTCAAACGTGGTGTGCAGATGAACATGGCCTACCATGGCCGCCAAGTCATGCTGACCTATGAGATGCCGCTGGCCGAAATCGTGCTGGACTTCTTTGACAAACTCAAGTCGGTCTCGCGGGGCTATGCCTCGATGGACTACGACTTCAAGGAATACCGTGCAGCCGATGTGGTGAAGGTTGATATTTTGCTTAACGGTGAAAAAGTGGATGCGCTGTCCATCATCGTGCACCGCACACAGTCGCAGTTTCGTGGTCGGGCCGTGGTGGCCAAGATGCGCGAGACGATCTCAAGGCAGATGTATGACGTGGCGATTCAAGCCGCCATTGGCTCCAATGTCATCGCCCGCGAGTCCATCAAGGCGCTGCGCAAAAACGTGATTGCCAAGTGCTATGGCGGCGATATTTCACGCAAACGCAAATTGCTGGACAAACAAAAAGAAGGTAAAAAACGCATGAAACAAATCGGCTCAGTGGAAGTACCCCAGGAAGCCTTCTTGGCCATTTTGCGGGTGGACGGCTAATGCAAGTTTTAACCTCTTTTATTTTGGCGGCCTTCGTCGGCTATGCCGGCGCCTGGTACCTGGGCATGGTCGAGGGCAACTTCGCCTTGTTGCTGTTTTTGGCGACCAGCGTGACTGGCGTCTATTGGGTAGCCGAACGCTTTTACTTTTTGCCCCAGCGTCAAAAAGCCGCCCAAGCTTTGGAAGCCGAGGCACTCAAGCGCCGGGATGAGTTGGCCAAGTTGGGTATCGTGCAAGACGTTGACACGGTGGCGGAAGGTAAAAACCGCATTCTGGCCCAGCCTTGGTGGCTGGACTGGACCGCTGGCCTGTTCCCGGTGATCATTGCCGTTTTTTTTCTGCGCTCCTTCTTGTTTGAGCCCTTCAAAATACCTTCGGGCTCGATGATCCCCACGCTCCTGATTGGTGATCTTATTTTGGTCAACAAGTTTCACTACGGCGTGCGCTTGCCGGTGATCAACACCAAAATTACCGAAGGCACTCCGGTTGAGCGCGGCGACGTGATGGTGTTTCGTTACCCGCCCAAGCCCAGCCTTGATTACATCAAGCGCGTGGTCGGCGTACCGGGCGATGAAGTGGCTTACCTCAATAAGCGTCTCACCATCAACGGGAAAGCTGTCACCACCGTGGCCCTGCCTGAGTTTTTTGATGAAGACGTGATGCGTTACTTCAAGCACTACCAGGAATCCCTGGGAGCGCATAAGCACGGCATCCTTAACGACGATGACCGCCCCGCCTTTGTGCCCGGTGCAGATGAATTTGTCTTCAAGAACAACTGCAACTACACCGTTGAAGGCGTGGTCTGCAAAGTGCCTGCTGGGCATTACTTCATGATGGGTGACAACCGCGACAACTCGCTTGACTCGCGTTATTGGGGCTTTGTGCCCGATAAAAATATTGTCGGCAAAGCTTTCTTTGTCTGGATGAATTTTGGAAGTTTGAAGCGTATCGGCGCCTTCAATTGAAGATGTTGAAAGACCGCACCGCGTGAACGAAGGATTGATGGCTTTGCAATCCCGATTGCAACATGTATTTGCTAAACCGGCCTTGCTGACACAGGCCGTGACACACCGCAGCTTTTCAGCTGACCACAACGAGCGCCTGGAGTTCTTGGGTGACTCGGTCCTGAACCTCGCGGTGGCCGATCTCTTGTTTGAGCGCCTGAGTGCCTTGCCCGAGGGCGACCTGTCGCGCATCAGGGCCAATCTGGTAAAGCAAGACACATTGCACCTGTTGGCCCTTGAATTGGGCTTGCCTGATGTCATTCGCTTAGGCGAGGGCGAAGCCCGTTCAGGCGGGCAAAAACGGCCCTCCATCTTGGCGGATGCCTTGGAGGCCGTCATTGGCGCGGTGTACCTCGATGCAGGCTTTGTGGCCGCACAGGCCTTGATTCACCGCTTGTTCAAGGCTGTGGAAATCAACCCCACGATGGAAGCGATTGGCAAAGATCCAAAAACCGAATTGCAAGAATGGCTGCAGGGGCGCAAAATGAATTTGCCGCTTTACAAAGTGGTCGGCACCCAAGGGGCCGCGCACAAACAAACCTTTGACGTTGAATGTGAAATCATTGAACTCAATTTTTCTGAACGGGGCATTGGCGGTTCACGCCGTGCCGGAGAGCAGGCCGCTGCGGCCGCCATGCTGCAAACTATCAAAGCTAAGGCAAAAAAATGACCACATCAAAAATAATAGCTGCCCAAGCAGATTCTGCGGAACCTGAAGGCCAAAACGATATCGAAAGCATGCTTAAAAGCATGCGCGTGGCAGCGCCCGCTGAAGGTGCGGTTGAAGGCCAGCGCTGCGGCTTGATCGCCATTGTGGGCAAGCCCAACGTGGGCAAGTCAACCTTGATGAACGCCTTGGTGGGTCAAAAGATCAGCATTACCTCGCGCAAAGCGCAAACCACGCGCCACCGCATCACCGGCATTCACAGCCAGGGCGCCACGCAGTTTGTGTTTGTCGACACCCCCGGTTTTCAAACGCGGCACAACAACGCCTTGAACCGCTCGCTCAACAAAACCGTGCTGGGTGCGGTGGGCGATGTGGATCTGATCTTGTTTGTGGTCGAGGCCGGTATGTTCAACCAAGCTGATGCCAAGGTGCTGTCGCTCTTGGGCAAAGACATTCCCACGCTGCTCGTGGCCAACAAGCTTGACCAAGTGCACCGCCGCGCGGATATTGCGCCCTGGTTGCAAGAAATGCAGCAGCGCCACACCTTTGCCGAGTTTGTGCCGATGTCGGCCAAAAACGCCAAAGACATCGAGCGCATGCTGGGCATTTGCGAAAAATACCTGCCCGAGCAAGCCTGGTGGTACGCCGAAGACGAGTTGACCGACCGCAGCGAGAAGTTTTTGGCTTCTGAGACCGTGCGCGAAAAATTGTTTCGCTTGACGGGCGATGAGTTGCCTTACACCTCCACCGTGGTCATCGACAAGTTTGAAGAAGAAGCCGGTCGCGGCAAGCAAAAGCGCCTGCTGCGCATTGCCGCCACCATCGTGGTGGAGCGTGACACGCACAAAGCCATGGTGATTGGTGACAAGGGCGAGCGCATTAAGCGCATTGGCATGGAAACCCGCGTGGAGCTGGAAAAAGCCCTTGATTGCAAAGTGTTCATCGAGATGTGGGTCAAAGTGCGTTCCGGTTGGGCCGACGACGAAGCCCGCGTCCGCTCCTTCGGCTACCAGTGAAGTCCTAAAAATTTGTGGCCACCAAGCGCATCAATGATGAGCCTGCGTATGTCTTGCACCGTTACGACTGGAGCGAGTCGAGCCTGATTTTGGAGGTGTTCTCCCGGCACTACGGGCGGATTGCCATTGTGGCCAAGGGCGTGAAGCGGCCCACCTCTAGTTTTCGCCCGGTCTTGCTGCCTCTGCAGCCGCTGCACCTGGCCTTTGGGGGCGACGCTGAAATCCGCACGCTGAAAGCCGCTGAGTGGCAGGGCGGTCACGTCATGCCCACTGGCGACGCGCTCATGTCGGGCCTTTATTTGAATGAGTTGCTGCTCAAGCTCATGGCCAGAGACGACCCCCACCCCCGATTGTTTGATGTTTATGCCAACGTGGTGCAGGTCATTGCCTCTGAGCATGGCGAGGCGCTGCAGCCTGCCTTGCGTGCATTCGAGTTGCTGCTGCTGCGTGAAATTGGTTTGCTGCCTATGCTTGATGTGCAAACCATGACGCTGGCGCCTTTGACTGAAGACTTGCACTACACCCTGGTGCCCGAGGGCGGTCTGCGCCAAGCCAACCCCACGGATCGAGCCAGCCTCACCGGCGCGCAATGGATCGCCTTGCAGCAGTCTTTGAATGAGGACGCTCAATTCACCACCACTTTGCGCGCCAGTTCTGTGGTCATGTCCGAGCTCAAGCCGCAACTGCGCGCACTGCTCAATTACCATTGCGGTGTGACTACCCTGCGCACCCGGCAAATGATGATCGACCTGCAAACTTTATGAACAAAACATCGCTCTCCGTCAATCTGAACAAAGTTGCCTTAATCCGCAACACACGCCACTTGGGCATTCCCAGCGTGACGCGGGCGGCCACGCTGTGCCTGGAGGCGGGTGCCAACGGCATCACTGTGCATCCGCGCCCTGACGAGCGCCATATCCGCGCTGCTGATGTGCATGATTTGGCCGCGCTGATGAAAAACTGGCCGGGGTGTGAATTCAATATTGAAGGCAACCCGTTTCAGAACCTGATGGATTTTGTACGCCAAGTGCGCCCACACCAGTGCACCTTTGTGCCCGATTCCGAAGGCCAGTTCACCAGCGACCACGGCTGGAACCTGGCGCATGACGCTGAGCGCCTGCGCCCGCTGATTGCCGAAGTCCAAAGTCTAGGCGTGCGCGTCAGCCTGTTCATGGATGCCGACCCGCAGGCCATGGCAGGGGCCAAGGCTGTGGGTGCGGACCGGGTGGAGCTGTACACCGAGCCCTTTGCCGCCGCCTGGGGCACGCCCGCGCAAGATGCCCAAGTGCAGCGCTTCGCCCAAGCCGCACAAGCGGCGCTGGACGTGGGCTTGGGCGTTAACGCCGGGCATGATTTGAACCAGGACAACCTGCGGGCCTTTGCCAGTGCGGTGCCCGGTTTGCAGGAGGTGTCCATTGGCCATGCCCTGATCGCCGATGCGCTGGAGCTAGGCTACAGCGCCACTGTGCAAGCCTACTTGCGCTGTCTAAATGGCTTAGAGGACTGAGCCATGATTTTTGGGGTGGGTACTGATATTTGCGATGTGCGCCGCATTCGTGCCAGTCTGGCACGCCACGGTGATCGCTTTGCTCTCAAAATTTTGAGTGAGGCCGAGTTTGCCACCTGGAAGGCGCGTAGCGCACGCTGGCCCGAGCGGGGTGTGCGCTATCTGGCCACCCGTTTCAGCGCCAAAGAGGCGTTCAGCAAAGCCATCGGTTTGGGCATGGTGATGCCCATGACCTGGCGCCGCTGCGAGGTCGCTAACCTGCCCAGCGGCCAGCCTACGCTCCTTTTGCACGGCGCTTTGAAAGACTGGTTTGACGCTCGCCACCTAAGCGCGCACCTCAGCGTGAGCGACGAGACCGACTACGCTACCAGCTATTGTGTGGTTGAGGTTTTAAGTAAATAATGCCTCTAGCCCTTTAAATACCTGCTTAACAAGCTCTTTAATTTATAGCATTGAATTTTCATTGGAAGTGACCCCATGACCCTCCACGCCCCCCTCATCATCGACATCGCGGGCCTTAGTCTGAACAAGGACGACCGCCGCCGCCTCAAACACCCGCTGGTCGGCGGTCTCATTTTGTTTGCCCGCAACTGGCAGAGCCGCGCCCAGCTCACCCAGCTTTGCCGCGACATCAAAAAACTGCGCGCCGACTTGCTCATCTGCGTGGACCACGAAGGTGGGCGCGTACAACGCTTTAAAACCGACGGTTTCACCCACCTGCCGCCCATGCGTGCCTTGGGTGAGCTGTGGATGAATGACGGCAAGAGCGGGGCAGGCTCAGGGGCCATGCGGGCCACCAACGCCGCCAGCGCTTGCGGCTTTGTGCTGGGCGCCGAGTTGCGCGCCTGCGGGGTGGACTTCAGCTTCACCCCGGTACTGGACCTTGATTTTGGTGAAAGCAGCGTCATCGGCGACCGAGCCTTCTCCCGCGATGCGCGGGTGGTTAGCCTGCTGGCCAAAAGCCTGATGCACGGCTTGTTGCTCAGCGGCATGGCCAACTGCGGCAAACACTTTCCTGGCCACGGCTTTGTCAAAGCCGACTCGCACACCGAAATTCCCGTGGACAAGCGCAGCCTCAAAGCTATTTTGAGCGAAGACGCTGCCCCCTACGCCTGGCTCAACACCACACTTTCCAGCGTGATGCCCGCTCATGTGATTTACCCCAAGGTCGACTCCCGCCCGGCTGGTTTCTCCGCCAAGTGGCTGGGCGACATTCTGCGCGGTCAATTAGGCTTTGGCGGCGCGATTTTCAGCGACGACCTGTCCATGGCTGGTGCCCGTCTGATTGATGGCGTAGAAGTGAGCACCACGCAGGCAGCCGAAGCCGCCTTGAATGCGGGCTGCGACATGGTGCTGCTGTGCAACCAGTCGTTGGATGGCGGCGCCGCGGTCGATGCCTTGATAGAAGGGCTGACCGAATCCCTGCTTAAAGGCGGTTGGGCACCGATGGAGGCCAGCGAAGAGCGCCGTCTGGCGCTGCTGCCCCGCAGTGCTTCTCCCGACTGGGACAGCCTGATGGTCCAGCCTGATTACATGCACGCGCTGGGTTTATTGCCCTGATTAAGCTTGGATAGGCCCGCTCAAGGCGAGCGGTGCAGGCGCGGGGACGAGAGCGCCACAATCATGTCGCTGGTGGCGCTGTCCACATTGGGGTGCTTAGCCATGACTTTGGCGGCTATCAGCAGGGCGCGCAGGTCTTTCAGGTCTTTCACCGTGGGGGCCACTTTGATCTGGGCAAGCGCCGCCGCACTGTTGCCGCCTTGTACCAGGGCGGCGACTTTGGTGGCCCAAATTGTTTGACGTGACATGGCAAATTTCCTTAACTTCGATTTGTTTTAAGCCATTTTGGCACATGGGCCAAGAGCAATTAGCTTGACCAGCTATTAAAAACATAGCGTTTAGTTTTCTCTTTTGATGCCCGACAATTCAAGCCTTCTTTGACCACACTTCACCACGGTTCAGGAAGCCATGAAATCCAGATTAAGCAGCGGTGGCCTCGTTTACTCCACGGACAGCGGGCGCATGTGTCCCGACTGCCGCCAAGCCCAGGCCGATTGCCGGTGCAAGGCTCAAGCCCCCAAAGGCTCGGCGGACGGCATCGTGCGCGTCTCGCGTGAAACCAAAGGCCGTGCTGGCAAGGGCGTCACCTTGGTGAAAGGGCTGGGGCTAGAGGCCTTGGCTTTGGCCACACTAGGCAAGCAGCTCAAATCCGCTTGCGGGTCGGGCGGCACGGTCAAAGACGGCGTTATCGAAGTGCAGGGCGACCACTGCGACCGCGTGATGGAGGTCTTAAAAGCCCAGGGTTTTAACGTTAAACGGGCGGGTGGTTAAGCCATGAACCCCGAAG
>CAIMHL010000028.1 GCA_903840825.1 uncultured beta proteobacterium | reverse complement strand
ATTTCTGGACTACAAGATGCACAAAAAATCCATCAAGAACGCTACTATTTTTATAGCTGCTTTAGCAATATGCACGGCTTCTATCGGCCAAAATAGCGTAAAAAATGCCCCGCAGTGGCCTACCAAAGCGCTGCACATCATCGTTGGCTTTCCCGCCGGCTCCTCTCCCGACTTGACCGCCCGCACCTTTGCTGAACCACTGGCCAAGGCCTTGGGTCAAGCCGTTGTAGTGGAAAATAAAGTGGGTGCAGGGGGCAACATTGCCGCCGACTATGTGGCCAAGGCGACCGACGACCACACCATCGGTTTGATGATCAACGGCAACATGACCATTGCCAAGCTGATCAACCCCAAACTACCTTACGATCCCTTGAAAGACCTCGCGCCCATCAGCCTGATTGGCAGTTCGCCACTGGTGTTAACCGCGCCCGTGAACGCCCCAGGTGCAAGCGCCCGGGATTTTCTGGAGGCGGCACAACTGGCGGGTGACCAATGGAGTTATGGGACACCCGGTGTGGGCACGGTGGGTCATATCGGCATGGAGTTGCTCAAAAGCAAAAGCAAAATCAACCCGGTGCATGTGCCCTACCCCGGCTACCCCCAAGTAGCCAATGCCATGCTGGGTGGGCAACTGCAGTTGTCGATGTTGCCGCCTGCCTTGGCTATGGCACAGATCCGCAACGGTAAATTGCGCGCCATTGGCGTGACGTCCAGTGTTCGCAGCACGCTGGTGCCCGAGTTGCCCAGCCTGTCGGAGGCGGGCGTGCAGGGCTTTAACCTTGAAATCTGGAACGCTGTGGCAGCCCCACGCAGCATGCCCAAGCCGGTGGTAGACCGCTTGTCAGCCCTTTTTAGCGACATTGCCCGTACGCCTGAAATGCGGCAAAAGATGTTTCAGCAAGGCTGGCAGGTCGCAGGCACCTCAGCCGAAGGACTGGCCAACCGCATCAAGTCAGACACCCAACTGCTGGGCAATGTCATCACCCAGCGCGGCATCAAGGCCGACTAGTTTGACCTGAGTTGCAGGCACCTGCGCTTTATTTAAGCAGCAACTTGATGTCGGCAGCCAAGGGGGCGGCACCCGTTCCGTAACGGGTATACAGGCGCAGCTTACCCTGGGCGTCATACACATAGCTGCCTGCCGAGTGGTCCATGGTGTAACTGGTGGGCGTTTTGCCGTCGACCTTTTTGTAGTACACCTTGAAGTCTTTGCTTGTTTTTTCCAGATTCTCGGGCGAGGTGTAAAGCGCCAAAAATGTGGGGTCAAAGTTGCCCATGTAGGCCTTCAACACCTCAGGGGTGTCGCGCAGCGGATCAACGGTGACGAACAAGGCCTGAACGCGGTCCCCGTCTTTGCCCAATAGCTTCTTCACCTCAACCAACTCAGCCATCGAGGTCGGACACACATCCGGGCACTGTGTAAAACCAAAAAACACGACGACCACCTTGCCGGCAAAATCCTTCACGCTTCGGGCTTGGCCGTTATGGTCAGTGAGAGCGAAATCGCGGGCGTAATCGGCACCGGTAATGTCGATCGCGGAAAAATTGGCCTGCTTTTCAGAACAGGCACTTAATAAGGCTGCAGAGCACGCCAGTATTGCTAAACCAGCTATGCTTTTGAGTGTTTGACGTTTGTTCATTTAATTATCCCAACACATAATGGTCAACCAACAAGGCGGCAAAAAGCACACTCAGGTGAATCAAAGAAAAGCGGAAGGTCTTGCGCGCCAACTCGTCAGAGTAAGCACGCCACAACCAGTAGCCGTAAAGACAGAATCCAGCACTCAACACCACAGCAGACAGCAGATAAATCCATGAACTCATGCCATAGACGTAGGGCAACAAACACGCCGCAAACAAGATGAAGGTGTAGAGCAAAATCATCAGCCGCGTGAACTCGTTACCGTGTGTGACGGGCAGCATGGGCAAGCCAGATTTTCGGTAGTCCTCCACCCGGTAAAGAGCAAGCGCCCAAAAGTGGGGAGGCGTCCACAGGAAAATAATCAGAAACAAAATCAGTGCTTCAGGCCCGACGTTGTTAGTGAGAGCCGCCCAACCGAGCACAGGGGGCATCGCCCCCGAGGCGCCACCAATGACAATGTTTTGGGGTGTCAGCGGCTTGAGGATAACGGTGTAGACCACCGCATAACCAATGAAGGTGGCAAAAGTCAGCCACATGGTCAAGGGATTGACCAAAAAATACAGCAAGGCAGAGCCCAAACCACACAACACGGCGGAGAACGCCAGGGTCTGCCGGTTGCCCAACTCTCCCTTTGCAGTAGGCCGCCAAGCGGTTCGCTTCATTTTGGCATCAATGCCTTTTTCAACAATGCAGTTAAAAGCTGCCGCAGCGCCTGCCACCAGCCAGATACCCAGACAAGCCCATAAGGCCACCTGAACTTGGGCCCTGTTGGGCAGACCAGGAACAGCCAAAACCATGCCAATCAGGGCGCAAAAAACGATTAACTGGATGACACGGGGCTTGGTCAGGTCATAAAACTGCTTTACGACTGAGGAGTGGACCGGGGACTGAACGGATTCTGATGGGGCACTCATGCGGGGAGTCTCGAAGGGGAAGAGTTTGACGCCTCGGGCGCCCAAGTTGTAGGAGCAGCAGAAGTGCGGCTACCGGCAAGTAGCCAGGTCATGGCTATAACGAGTGCACCAGCGCCGCCGGTATGCAACACAGCGGCCACCAAAGGCCAATCCAACACGACGTTACTGAGGCCGGTGATCAATTGCAGACTGATGAGTCCGGCCAACCAACGAGAGTGCGTGCGTAGCGTCGGCAATCGATTGAGCTGCCAAGCCAGCAACCCAAAGACAACCAGCACAACAAGCGCCATGCTTCGATGCACATAGTGAATGGCGGTAAGGGCTGCAAAACTAATGGCCTCGCCGTCAGCCGTCATGCCCAGTTCACGCCAGAACTCAAAACCCTGTGAAAAGTTCATGACGGGCCACCAACTGTTTTGACATTTGGGAAAGTCACTACAGGCCAAAACAGCATAATTGGTACTCACCCAACCACCCAGAATCACTTGGAGCAGCAGCAAAGCCAAAGTCGCCCACATTAATCGGCGAACGCCGGGTGCCACAAGCGTCGAAACCGCATTGCCTTGAGCCTGCGCCGAGCGAACCACCTGCGCGGTTAGCAAGGCCAACAAAGAGAGTCCGCCTAACAAATGCAAGGTGACAATTGCGGGGAAAAGCTTCATCGTCACTGTCAAAGCCCCAAAAGCGCCTTGCATACAGACCCAAAACAAAGTCAGGGTTGGCCACCATGGACTGATCATGCGCGAGGGGCCTTCCCGAGTTTTGCCCAGCCAGCTGGTGACGGCCAAAACCAAAATCAACACCCCGACGCCGGTCGCCAAATAACGGTGAATCATCTCTATCCAGGCTTTTCCGACCGTCACAGGACCTGAGGGCATCGCACTTTGAGCCGCATCAATATGGCTTTTGGCGCCCAAGGGACTGGTGTAACCGTAACAACCTGGCCAATCGGGGCAGCCCAAGCCAGAGTCGGTCAAGCGGGTGAAGGCACCAAACATTACAAGGTCGAACGTCAAGAATAGCGTGAACAGCGTGAGCGCGTTAAATCGCCCCAGAGGTGTGGCTCGACGATTTCTCCAGCCCACCCAAACCAAGGGGCCTAGTGCCAGCAGAACTCCCATCAGCATCAGATTTGCCAGGGGTGACAAGTTATAAAGTGAACTCACGGTCGACCCTACTGGCTAGAGACGCGGGCAAGATCACGCCCGGCCTGATCCCAAGAGGAGGAGGCACGAAGCAGTCGCTCCAAGTCTTTTTTGGCCTTGCCGGCGTTGGCCAAATCGAGGTCCGCAGGGAAACGCATCATCAAGTTACCCATTGGATCGACCAGATACAGGTGGTCGCTGATCTTGCCGCCTGCAGCGGGCGCTAGCCAGTTGGAGAGCTCACTCAATGGCATGCGCAATATGGTCGCCTCT
>CAIMHL010000027.1 GCA_903840825.1 uncultured beta proteobacterium | reverse complement strand
GAGCAGCACCGCTTTGGCGTGGCGCAGCGTTTGGCTTTGCGCAGCAAGTTGACGAGTCAAGTTGAATCGACTGTGGAGGCGGAAGGCATGGATTGCCGCGCTTCGCTCGCAATGACGAGTTTGGACTCAGCACTTTCCCCGCTGGAGCCACACCTGTTAATGATGACGGCCACGCCCATTCCGCGCACGCTGGCCATGAGTTATTACGCGGATTTGGATGTCTCCACTATTGACGAGCTGCCGCCTGGGCGCACGCCCATCGTCACCAAGGTGGTGAACGACGCCCGACGCGACGAGGTGATTGAGCGCATTCGGCACCAAATTACCGAGGGGCGGCAAATTTACTGGGTCTGCCCTTTGATTGAAGAGAGCGAGGCGCTGGATCTGAGCAACGCCACCGAGACGCACGCCGAATTAAGCGCCGCCCTGCCAGGCGTGATGGTGGGCCTGCTGCACTCGCGCATGGCGGTGGTCGAGAAGCGGGCGGTGATGGCTTTGTTTACCAGCGGCGAGATGGCGGTGTTGGTCAGCACCACGGTGATTGAGGTGGGGGTGTACGTGCCCAACGCTTCGCTGATGGTGATTGAGCACGCCGAGCGCTTTGGCCTTTCGCAGCTACACCAGTTACGCGGGCGGGTGGGGCGCGGCGCGGCGGCATCGGCCTGTGTGCTTTTGTATTCCACGGGCGAGGCGCCACGTTTGGGCGAAACCGCCCGCGCCCGCTTGCGGGCCATGGCCGAAACCAACGATGGCTTTGAGATCGCAAGGCGTGACCTGGAGATTCGGGGGCCGGGAGAGTTTTTGGGCGCTCGCCAGTCTGGTGCAGCGCTCTTGCGCTTTGCCGACTTGGAAACCGATGTGGATTTGCTGGACTGGGCTCGCCAACTCGCCCCCATCATGCTGGACCAATACCCAGCGCTGGCCGAGAAACACATCACCCGCTGGATGGGCGGGATGACGGACTATATGAAGGCTTGACGCAGCCACGCGGCCTGGGGCCCCGCTTGATGTGGTCTTGCAGGTTCTGTCGCCACTAACGGTTGACCTGAGGCGATTAAGTTTCTTTATCGACTCACCATGTGAGTCGATAAGGGGCAGTTGCTGGCGTGGTTTGAAGCGAGTGATTGATCTTTCGCTGATCAAGGCCCGGTTTTGCAGGTGGTATGAGCACCAAAAAGTACGAGAGTCTGGCCGCAACGTCTCGCGCCACCGCGTCGCGTGAGTTGATCGAGTTGGAAGCGCTAGGGCTGTTAAGCGCCACCGGGGCTGGCCGCTCGACGCGCTATCACATCAAATTGGAAGGCTGGGCGCCGTCAGCCTAGCGTGTTGATCGCACGGGCTGCGGCGAAGACCTTCGCGGCGAGGGCGCCGCTCCAACGGGGAAAAGGCAATTCACGGCGAGGGCGCCACTCCTACGAAAACGGGTGAGGCTCTAACGGGATGCACGCTTCTTTATCTGCGTGCGCAGCAAGCCACTCTAGGGCTGACGGCGTACCTGGATAGCCTTTTCAACGAAGGCCAGTATGCTGTCAATTTTGAGCAAAACATCACGCCGGTTTAGCGCTTCGTCAGCCTCTGAAAAGCCTTCTTCATAGCGCGCTTGCTGTGCATAAAGTGTAAATTCATCCGTCCACCAAAAGGCCTCAACTTCAGCCCCTGCATCTTGGAGCAAGACCAGTAAACGGTTGATGTGGTGGGTGAACGGGTAGGTGAGTCCCAGTGCGCACATCCAGGCTTTGAGACTTTTTTCTACGGCTTGCTGGACATGAAACCCGAATATCTCGTCTGCAAAAACGACAGCGTCGTGCATGCCATGAAGCGCTGTCACATCGCGGTGGGCCATGCGCATCATGGCGTCAGCTTGCTTAATGTCGGTCATGAAGTACTAACCCTTCGCGCTTGGCTCTCCCAACGACGTGGTTGGGAGAGTCCTTCCAATAGTCAAACTCAGCCCGGCTGTAGAGAAGAATGTCCTTGGCAAAGGGAAACTCCCGCAAGGCCATAGACAGCTTTGAATACTCAGCCCGGCGGCTTCTTTGTGCTGTAAAAGGCGCCTCTTCGATCACCAGGAGGTCAACATCCGATTCTGGGCGTGCATCACCACGCGCGTGAGATCCAAACAAAATCACGATTGCGGGGTCGACCTCCCGAACAATAACGTCAACTAATTGTTTAATCGATTCCGGGCTCAACGTCTGCATGGCTTACCTCTTTGAGCATTTAATAGGTATTTTGGGGGTAAAAACAATAGGATAGGGCTTAGGCAGCTAAGCTATTCATAGCGCTCAAGCGACTTAAACAAGCTTGATTCTGACAGACCCAGGCTTGAGATCAACCGCTGACGCATAACCAGATCAGCGCAATACAGCGTTAACCTAAAGTTAATTCACCGCCACCATCCGAACCCCCACCCCACCCAGCACCGAGGTGCCTGAGAGCGGATCGCGGGCTTGGTCATCCAGCAGGGCGTTGATATTGACGCCGGGGCGCTGCGCCGCCAAGGTCAGGCGGGTGCCGGGCAAATCGTGGCCCCAGCCGTGGGGCAGGCTGACCACGCCGGGCATCATCTCGGCGCTGACGTGCACTTGCGCTTGCAGCGAGCGTGGCCCTTGCAGGGTATCGCGGGTGATCAGCGCTTGTGCGCCATCGGTCAAACCCAAACGCGAAGCATCAAGAGGGTGAACCAGCGCGGTGCAGCGGAAAGGGCCTTTGGCCAGCACGGGCAGGTTGTGCATCCAGCTGTTGTTGGTGCGCACGTCGCGCCGGCCGATCAGCACCAGGTCAGGCGCGGGCAAATCTAAATCGGCGACTGGGCGTTGCAAGTCGGCCAGCAAACTGGGCGGCGCCAGCTCGATTTTGCCGCTGGGGGTGCGCAGCAGCTAGGGGATGCGGGGCTGCAGTTCACCCAGATCAATGCCGCCGGTGGCGTTGGCGGCCATCACTTTGGCCAGGGTGAGTCCGTCAGGGCGGGTGCCAAAACCGTCGCCGTAGGGGCCGGCGCGCAGGGAGACTTCCAGCGCACGCTGCGGGCCTTTAAGGTGGCGGGTGGCCTCCAGAACAGCGTCGGCCTGCGGCCCGAACAGGCGCTGTGCCTCATCGGCAAACTGGGCATCGTCCAACGCATTGGCGTCCGCTTGAGCGCCCTTGCCTTGCACGATGGCCGCCAGCTTGAGCATGGTTTGCCATTCTTCAGGCTGCTCTGGCGTGCGCTCAAACACGGGCGGGCTGTAGCGGGCGTGGTTGCGCCAGGAGAGCTGGGGAAATGCGACGTCATAGTGCAGGTCTTCCAGCGGCGAGGGGCCGGGCAAAATCACATCGGCATGGCGCGTGGTCTCGTTGAGGTAGATGTCCAGGCTGACCATGAAGTCCAGCGTGTCCAGCGCTTTTGAGAGGCGCGGGCCGTTGGGGCTGGAGAGCACCGGGTTGGTGGCCACGGTGATCAGTGCGCGAATCTGGCCCGCACCCGTCGTCTCGATTTCTTCAGCCAGGCAGCTGATAGGCAGCTCGCCCATCACCTCGGGCGCGCCACTGACCCGCGCGTGGTGGCGCCCGGTGGCAATGCCTTTGCCAATGCCGGGCTTGCCTGCAGTGTTCGACCCAAAGGCTGCCGACTTGGCAAACATCGCGCCGCCCGGTGCATCCAGATGCCCCGTCAGCACATTGAGCACATCCACCAGCCAACTCGCCAGCGTGCCGTAGCTTTGCGTGCAAGTGCCAATGCGGGCATAAACGGCGGCGCACTCGGTGTTGGCCAGGTCGCGGGCGAGGGTGCGGATGGTCTCGGGGGCAATAGCGCAGCGCTCGGCCACCGCCTCGGGGGTGAATGGATTGATGGCGGCTTTGACCTTGTCCACCCCGTTTACCCACTGGGCCACCGCGCCTAAGCGCACCAAATTTTCTGCAAACAGGGTGTGCACCATCGCCGCCAACAAAAACACATCGGCGCCAGGGCGGATGAAGTGGTGAGCGTCGGCTACTGCGGCAGTCTCGGTACGCCGGGGGTCTATCACCACCAGCTGCCCGCCGCGTGCTTGCATCGCTTTGGCTTTGCCCTTGAAGTCGGGCACGGTCCACATGCTGCCGTTGCTGGCCAGGGGGTTGGCGCCAATGACCAGCAAATACTGGGTGCGGGCAATGTCCGGCAAGGCCACCGAAAGCCAGTGGCCAAACATCAGCCCGCTGGCGAGTTGCTTGGGCATCTGGTCCAGCGTGGAGGCTGAAAACACGTTGTGTGTGCCCAGCGCCCGCGCCAATTTGCCAAAGTAGGTGAGCAAGCCAATTTTGTGTGCCGAAGGGTTGCCCACCACAATAGCCGAGGCGTTGCGCCCGTGCGCCGCCATGACTGGGGGCAAGCGGCGTTCAATCTCGGCAAAGGCTTCTTCCCAAGTGGCCTCAACAAACACGCCATCTCTCTTGATGAGCGGCTGGCGCAGGCGTTCGGGGTCTTCGTGCAGGTCTTTCAAAGCCACGCCTTTGGGGCAGATGTACCCAGCGCTAAAAACGTCCCCAGCATGGCCGCGAATGCTGCTAACAGTGCCGTCTTTGACTTTGATCTCCAGCCCGCAACAGGCTTCACACAGGGGGCAGATGCGGTGGTGGGTGGTCTCAAGCATGGAAGTCTCGCGGGTTGGGATTGTAAAAAAGTGAATTTAGTCATACTTGAATATGTCTGTCTAGCGCTCAGGTGACTGGGTGAGGGGCCTGTCTCATGGGTAACTTCACCAAAGCAAGGGCGGCGCTACGATAAGCGTCTTTGTTTTTTCACTCACAATTTTTGGAGTTTCTTGCATGACCGCTCTCAGCACGCTTTCAACCTTGCTCAACCACCAGATTCGCCTGGCCTCGCGCCCGGTGGGCCTCCCGACTGCCGCCAATTGGAGCCACACCACCGAGGCTGTGACCGAACCCGCCGAGGGCGGCGTGGTGCTTAAAACTCTGGCTTTGTCCCTTGACCCCGCCATGCGCGGTTGGATGAACGAGGGCAAAAGCTACATTCCGCCCGTGGGCATTGGCGAGGTGATGCGCGCTGGCGGTGTGGGCCGGGTAGTCGCCTCTAAAAATGAGCGCTACGCGGTGGGCGACTACGTGAGCGCGGGTTTTGGCGTGCAAGAGTACGTCACGCTGGCCAAAGAGCAGATGAAAAACGCCGGCTTGGTCAAGATTGACCTTTCGGTGGGCACGCTCACCCAATGGCTCAACGTGCTGGGCATGCCCGGCATGACCGGCTACTTTGGTCTGATGGATGTCGGCCAACCTCAGGCAGGCGAAACCGTGGTGGTGTCGGGTGCCGCAGGCGCTGTGGGCCAAACGGTGGGGCAGATGGCCAAAATTCGGGGCTGCCGCGTGGTGGGTATTGCGGGCGGCGAGGCCAAGTGCGACTGGGTGGTGAAAGAGCTGGGCTTTGACGCCTGCATTGACTACAAGGCTGGCCCCGTCGCTGTGCGCGACGGCCTCAAAGCCCATTGCCCCGGTGGTGTGGATATTTACTTTGACAACGTGGGCGGCGAGATTTTGGACGCCGTACTGGCCCGCATCAACCGCAAAGCCCGCATCATTATTTGCGGCGCCATCAGCCAATACAACAATACGACTGCCGTGCAAGGCCCTAAAAATTACCTGAGCCTGCTGGTGAACCGTGCCCGCATGGAAGGCATCGTGGTGTTTGACTACGCCGACCGCTACCACCTGGCCGTGGCCGAGATGGCTGGCCACCTGAAGGCTGGACGTATGAAAAGCAAGGAGGACGTCGTGATGGGCCTGGAGACTTTCCCCGATACGCTGCTCAAACTGTTCAACGGCGAGAACTTCGGCAAACTGGTGTTGCAGGTGGCCGCTGAGTAAATTCAGCCCACAAGCCACGAACTTAACTAGCTATTTAAATGATAGCTGGTTAAGCACGTTGATAGGATCTCAGAGGCCTTTTCTTTATAAATAAAGAATAATTTAGCGTTGGCCGACCTTGGCATCACCAAAAACGGTAGCGGCCTCGCGCGGCAGACAGCGCCAATATGGCGGGCTGGCGCTCACCGTGGCGCCCAGTGCGGCGGCGGCTTCCCAAGGCCAGCGCGGTTTGTACAGCACGGCGCGCGCAATGGCAATCAGATCAGCGTCGCCGGCTTGCAATACGGCTTCAGCTTGGTGGGCGTCCGT
>CAIMHL010000026.1 GCA_903840825.1 uncultured beta proteobacterium | reverse complement strand
TCATGAAACCGCGGCCTCTCTGGCGTCGAAACTGATTCGTGCGACTCATGAGCACCAAAGCCAGTATCAACAAAAGTGCGGCCCAAGCCAAAGGCTGGGTGACAAAGGCTAAAAATTTGGCAACGATAAACATGGCGTGAATGTAACTTTCAACCTGGCGGTTGTAAAAATATTTACTAGCGCCTGTTGACGCCTCAGTTTAGGTAAGTGGGCGGAACTTGCTTGCCCAAGGCATGGGGAAATGCATCGTCGCCAGCGGCTTGCGGCGATTCAACAATACCCCAAGTGGATGACTTAATGGCGTTTTCAAACAGGTGCATAAAACCATGCAGAAGGTCAGCGGCCAAGGTCACCTGGAAGCTGCGTTTGGACGTTTGGTTGGGTAAAATTTCTTCAAACTCAACGCGCAGCGCGCCCGCGCCAAGCACTGCAAAGTTGACCGTAGTCACCAGCAGTGGCTCTTGCCCGACGGGAAATTGGGAGGCTTTCTGGCTGAAGGGTGTTTTGAAGTCACCCTGCATGAGCGCTTCTTGCTTTTTAAAGTCCATCATGATTTTTCGGGAGACCTCGTCAGGCGCCGACAGCTTGCCATTTTTGAGCTCGACCTCCGTGGCCAACTGCACCAGGCGAGGGTGCAAGTTGACCGTCAAGCGCCGCGTCAGCCACGCACTCAGCACCTCACCCGCCAGCGTGTTGGCTTGCACGAGGATGCGATCTTGTTCGATCAGGTAGTTAACCGAAAGTTGGTGAATGTTCATGGTCTGATGCTTGGGCAGCAATCGTGATTGTTCAGCTTATTTTAAGCCCGTCTCCTGGGCCTCTGGGCCATCAAATCTCTCTCATCGGGCGTAGGTTTGGGGCCACTCAAGACCTAAAAACACAGGGTAAACCCTGCTCCATAGTCCCATCAAATGGGTCACATAATTCATGACGTTTTTTTATCGCCTCAAGGAGACACTGAATGAACCCATTTTTTACAAAAACAGCCTGGGCTGCAGGACTTTTTTGTTCAGCTTTGGCTGCACAAGCGCAGACCATTACCCTTAAAGTGCACCATTTTTTGGGCCCACAGTCGATCCAGCACACCAAAATGCTAGCCACTTGGTGTGACAACATCGCCAAAGACTCCGGCAACCGCATGAACTGCCAGATCTATCCGGCTATGCAACTCGGTGGATCGCCCCCCCAGCTGTTTGACCAAGCCAAAGACGGTGTGGCCGATGTCGTGTGGACGGTGGCGGGCTATTCAGCGGGGCGTTTTTCGCGTTCGCAGGTTTTTGAGTTGCCTTTCATGATGACCAATGCGGGCGCTACCAGCCGCGCAGCCTGGGACTTTGTACAAAAACACGCCCAAGACGAGTACAAGGATGTGAAGCTCCTGGCCGTCCACGTACATGGCCCAGGCGTAATTTTCACCAAGTCCAAGCCCATTCAAAAAATGGAGGACCTCAAGGGCTTAAAGGTTCGCGGACCAACGGCGACCATCACCAAAATGCTGGGCATGATGGGCGCCACACCCGTGGGAATGCCTGTACCCGCTGTGTCTGAGGCACTTTCCAAGGGCGTTATTGATGGTGCAGTGATTCCGTATGAGGTGGCACCTGGGCTCAAGGTTCATGAGTTGACCAAGTACTCTGCTGAAACCGACAAGAGCTTTCCGGCGCTCTACACCACCGTGTTTGTAGTGCCCATGAACAAGGCGAAATACGAATCCCTGCCCGCTGACCTGAAGGCCGTGATCGATAAAAACTCGGGACGTGAATTGTCTGCTTTCCTGGGCAGTACGCAAGAAGGCAACGATGTGCCAAGCCGCAAGGTCTTTGTTGACACCCCCGGCCACACCATCAGCACCATTGCGCCCGCCGAACTTGCCCGTTGGAAGCAAGCCACCTCTACGCTGGACGACGAGTGGGTGGCCGACATGAACAAGCGCGGCTTTAATGGTGCCGCCATGATGGATGACGCCACCAAGATGATCAAGGCTTACACCAAGTAAGCTCTCAAGTTGGGTGACCAAGGGTGGCTAATCGCCGCCCTTTTTTTTAGATTGCAGTAATTTCAATGCAACAGACAGTAGAAGTTTTTTGAGGGGATTACGTTTTGGCCGACATTCTTGTTTCTGATGTCCAAGTCGACTACACCGGCGTTGGATTTGTTTTGGACCGCGCCTGCAAGCTTTTTGCCATTGTGGGGGGGCTCATTCTGATTGCGATGGCCTTGATGTCGGTGCGTAGCATTGTGGGTCGAAGTTTGTTCGAATCCCCTTTGTTGGGCGACTACGAGCTGGTTCAAATGCTCTCCGGGATGGCTGTGTCTTTGACGCTGCCCTTTGCCCATTGGACGGGCTCCCATGTGATTGTTGACTTCTTTACGGCCAAAGCGCCCGTGCGCGCCAATGCATTGATGGACCTGATTGCCAACATCCTGATGGCCGTTTTTTCTGCCGCCATCTCGGTTCGTTTGGCGGTGGGTTTGGTTGACCTCAAGGGCAACATGGACGCCTCCATGATGCTGAACCTCCCCACCTGGTGGGGCTATGTTCCTATGGTGTTGTCCTTTGCATTGCTGACCGCTACCGCAGTTTATGCGTGTGCAGGCCATTTAAGAAAGTTGTTGAAATGAGTCCTATTGAATGGGGTTCCCTGATGTTTGGGGTGCTCTTGCTGTTGTTGGCGCTGCGCGTTCATATTGGCATTGCCATGTTGATGACAGGCTCTGTAGGTTACGTTTTTGTGGCCGGGTTCGACCCGCTGATGAGTTATTACAAATCAGCGGCCTACGCGCGTTTTTCGGTCTATGACCTGTCCGTGGTGCC
>CAIMHL010000025.1 GCA_903840825.1 uncultured beta proteobacterium | reverse complement strand
TCTTCAATAATCTTCCACGCGGCATCGGCCATGTCTTGCGTGAGTTTTTCCATCATGTAGGAGCCGGCCCAAGGGTCGATCACGTTGGTGATGTGGGTTTCTTCCTGAATGATGAGCTGCGTGTTGCGGGCAATGCGCGAGCTGAACTCGGTGGGCAGCGCAATGGCTTCGTCAAAGCTGTTGGTGTGCAGCGACTGGGTGCCGCCAAACACAGCGGCCATCGCTTCAATGGTGGTGCGCACCACGTTGTTGTAGGGGTCTTGCTCGGTGAGCGACCAACCCGAGGTCTGGCAGTGGGTGCGCAACATGAGCGATTTGGGGCTTTTTGCATCGAAGCCTTTCATGATGCGGCACCAGAGCAGACGTGCAGCGCGCATCTTGGCCACTTCGAGGTAGAAGTTCATGCCAATGGCCCAGAAAAAGCTCAGGCGACCGGCAAATTGGTCCACGTCCATGCCCTTGGCAATGGCGGTTTTGACGTATTCTTTGCCATCTGCCAGCGTAAAGGCCAGCTCGAGGGCCTGATTAGCCCCGGCTTCTTGCATGTGGTAACCGCTGATAGAGATCGAGTTGAACTTCGGCATGTTTTGGGCCGTGTACTCGATGATGTCGCCAATGATGCGCATGCTGGGTGCCGGCGGGTAGATGTAGGTGTTGCGCACCATGAACTCTTTCAGAATGTCGTTCTGAATAGTGCCTGAGAGCTTGTCTTGCGAGACGCCCTGCTCTTCAGCGGCAATCACGTAGCCGGCCAGCACGGGCAACACCGCACCGTTCATGGTCATGGAGACACTCACTTTGTCGAGCGGGATTTCGTTGAACAAAATCTTCATGTCTTCCACAGAGTCAATCGCCACGCCGGCCTTGCCGACATCGCCCGTGACACGCGGGTGGTCTGAGTCGTAGCCGCGGTGGGTGGCTAGGTCAAACGCCACGCTCACCCCCTGCCCGCCAGCGGCCAGTGCTTTGCGGTAAAACGCGTTGGACTCCTCGGCAGTGGAAAAACCTGCGTACTGGCGGATGGTCCAAGGGCGCACCGCGTACATGGTGGCTTGGGGGCCGCGCAGGTAGGGCTCGAAACCTGGCAAGGTGTCGGCGTACTGAAGATGCTCCGTATCGGCAGCGGTGTACAAGGGTTTGACAGAAATGCCGTCAGGCGTTATCCAATTAAGGGCATCCACACTGCCACCGGGGGCTGATTTGGCAGCGGCTTTGGCCCAAGCCTCCAAAGTTGCGCCTTGAAATTCAGGATTTTTTTGGGTCATGACAGCTACCGTTCGAATTGATATTTGCAGAATTTAAATCTTGGGCCTTGTGTCGACCCGCCATGAAAAGCGCTGCGCTCTCCATGTCAAATTTAGTGCTTCTTAGTTTACGTTATTTATAATTATTGATTCAAAAAATTAATTCAATCTTACAATCCGGCTCATGGCTGCACTTTCTTTATCCCCACGCGCACTTTATGAAGAAGTGGCTGAATCCCTGCGTCAGAGAATATTCAACCGGGAGTTGGCCCCGGGCAGCTGGATTGATGAGTTGAAAATTGCCGAGGCTTATGGCATCAGCCGCACACCTCTGCGAGAGGCGCTCAAGGTATTGGCTGCTGAAGGATTGGTGACAATGAAGGTACGCCGGGGTGCCTACGTGACCGAAGTGTCCGAGCGCGATCTGGCTGATGTCTATCACCTGCTCAGCTTGCTGGAGTCAGACGCTGTCGGCGTTGTTGCCACCACTGCTACCGCTCTAGAAATAGAAGAGCTGCAAGCATTACATCAAGAACTGGAGAACACAGCTAAGCCCGAGAACCTGAACACGGCAGCTTTTTTTGAAATCAACGAGCGCTTTCACTTGCGCTTGCTTGAGATTGCCAATAACCGCTGGCGCGACCAAATGGTGGCCGACCTGAGAAAGGTCATGAAGCTCAACCGGCACAATTCCTTGCTGAAATCGGGACGGATTGAGGAGTCGTTGAATGAGCACAGGGCCGTGATGAAGGCGGTGTCCGAACGCAATTCAGCGCTGAGCATTCAAAAAATGCAAGAGCATTTCAAGAACGGGCTGGAAGCAGCGAACTAATAGAAACTTAGAAACTTAGAGAATTTGGTTTCCGGATGGTCCCCAGAGGGTGTCGGCGCCGATTGAATATTGAGCCACCGGGGGTGCGGACAATAACTTGGACTACTTGGAGGTAGTTCATGTTTTCATACGAAGATCGTATTCGAGCCGTCAAGCTCTACATCAAGCTCGGAAAGCGTCTTGGAGCGACTATTCGCCATTTGGGTTACCCAACCAAGAACTTGCTGATTGGCTGGTACCGGGAGTACGAGCAAGGCCGCGACTTGC
>CAIMHL010000024.1 GCA_903840825.1 uncultured beta proteobacterium | reverse complement strand
GTCATGAAACAGCGCCTAGAGGCCCTGCGCGACGAAAAAATACAGCCCCAAGACGACTGGGTAGAGAGCCTCATCACCGACGAAGAGATGGAGTCCGACCTGCTCGATGAAATTTTGGGCACCGACGACGACAGCGACGGTAATGGCGACGGCGGCAGCGGCGAGCGCCCCAGCGCCCCGCCCGGCGTGATCGACCGCAAGCGCCTCGGTAATGAAATTGACGAACTGGGCCGCCTGCACGCCTGGGCGCAAACCATCGGCACCGACACCAAAACCACCGCCCTGCTGCAAGCCCTTGGTGTGGGCTTCAAGGCCATGGCCCACACCGGGGCGCAGCGCAAAGCCCTGGTGTTCACCGAATCGCGGCGCACCCAAGACTACCTCCAGCGCTACCTGGAGCAAAACGGCTACGCCGGCCAAGTGGCCACCTTTAGCGGCACCAACAAAGGCCCCCAAGCCGCCAGCGTCTATGCCAACTGGCTGGCCCGCAACCAAGGCACAGGCCGCATCTCGGGCTCACGCGACATCGACATCCGGGCCGCCCTCATTGAACACTTTCGGGACGACGCCACCATCCTCATCGCCACCGAAGCCGCCGCCGAGGGCGTGAACATGCAGTTTTGCTCACTCGTCATCAACTACGACCTGCCCTGGAACCCCCAGCGCATCGAGCAACGCATAGGCCGCTGCCACCGCTACGGGCAAAAGCACGACGTGGTCGTCATCAACTTCTTTAATGAGCGCAACCACGCCGACCAGCGCGTGCTAGAGCTGCTGTCCGACAAGTTCAACCTGTTTAACGGCGTGTTTGGCGCCTCTGACGACGTGCTGGGCAGCATTGAGTCGGGCCTCGACTTTGAGCGCCGCATTGTGGACATCTACCGCAGCTGCCGCACCAGCGCCGCCATAGACGCCGCCTTTGCGGCCCTGCGCACCGAGATGGACGCAAGCATTCAGGCCCGCATGCTGGGCACCCGCCAGCTACTGCTAGAAAACCTGGACGCCGACGTGCACGACCGCCTGCGCCTGCAACTGCAAAACACCCACACCAGCCTAGACAAATTTAGCCGCCGCTTTTGGGCCCTCACCCAGCATGTGCTGCAACGCCAAGCCTGGTTTGACCACACGCAACTCAGCTTTGACCTAAGCGCCCCGCCCACGGCGGCCACTGCCCCAGGCATAGCTGCGGGCCGCTACCACCTCATCTCGCGTGAAAAGCCTACCGACCCGCAATCGCTGGCCGTCAACGAAGGCCCCTTTGACCACCACACCTACCGCCTCTCGCACCCGCTGGGCGAATGGGTCATAGAGGCGGCGAAAACCGCAGCCACCCCGCTACAGCGCATCGTGTTTGCGCCCCAGCAAAGCGAAGCCCGCATGGCCGTGGTGGAGGCCCTGCGTGGCCAAACGGGCCTGCTCATGCTGCAAAAGCTTTGCGTAGACAGCTTTGAGCGACAAGAATATTTGCTGTTTTCGGCCCTCACCAGCCAAGGCCAAACGCTAGACCAAGAAACCTGCGAAAAACTCATGGCCTGCCCCGCACAAATCGACCCCGAGATCGACCCTGAGATCAACCCAGAAACCGAAACCAACACCGCCGCAGAACCCCGCCTGCAGCAAGAAGCCCAGCGCCACGCCCAAGCCACCGTGGCGCACGCGCTAGAAACCAACAACGCGCACTTTAGCGAGGCCCGCGACAAGCTCGACCGCTGGGCTGATGACATGGTCAAAGCCTCAGAGCAGGCGCTCAAAAGCACCAAAGACCTCATCAAAGCCGCCCAACGCGAAGCCCGCCAAGCCCCCAGCTTGGCCGAACAACAAGCCAGCCAAGAACGCATCGCCCAACTAGAGCGCAAGCAGCGCAAACAACGGCAAGAAATATTTGACGTCGAAGACGACATCCACCGCCAGCGCGACCAACTCATTACCCAACTCACGCAGCGCATGGCGCAAAAAGTGCAAACCGAACACCTGTTCACCCTGCGATGGGCCGTGCAATGACAGGCCAATGAGCGCCCGCGAACCTACCAAAGAACCT
>CAIMHL010000023.1 GCA_903840825.1 uncultured beta proteobacterium | reverse complement strand
TATGCTGACTCATACCTTGGCCGCACTGCTTAAAACCAAGAACGACCGCTGGCAGATCACCCCTGAACGCGTGGCCAAACTAATTGACGGGCCCCGAGTTGGGCAGGATGTGGGCGTGGCAGGTGCCATGAAATGAGGCGAGCGTGACAACGGCCACCGACCCCCGCGTGCGCTTGGGTGAGTTTGCGCATTACTTGCGCGAGCACGGGTTTGCGCTGGGATATGCAGAAATTGAACTCATGGTGCAAGCTGCTGCCGCCTTGCCCTTGGCGCAGTGGCCGCGCATTGAGGCGCTATGGCGGTGCATTGCCGCTGGTAGCCACAAGCAGTGGCTTAAATACCCCGACCTTCACCAGGCGTTCTGGTTTCCGCACAAGGTCAAAGGCACCACCCGCAGCTCAGGGCTGACACGCCCCGGACGCACGCTGCCCGAGTTGGTACAACAAATGCACAGCGAGATGGGCGACTCGCCGCCTGGCGAAACCCGCCCCACGGTGGGTATGGCTGACCAGACGGGTGCGGGTGAATCCGATGAAAGCACCGGCCCCAAGCGTGCCCAAGGCGGCGCCAGCCGGTCGGCAGCCCTTGATGAGCGCGACTTTGCCGACTGGATGCCCACCGACATGGACCGCTTCGAGCCCTTGGTGGAAGCCCTGAAAAGACGCCTGCGCGCCCAGCTGCTGCGCCGCCTACAAAACGACAAGACCCAGGGGGTCATTCACGTCCGGCGCTCTTTGCGCGCGGCTTTGGCCACGGGAGGTGAGTTGATCAAGCTGCACCATGTGCGCCGCCAGCGCCGTCAACCGCGCGTGGTGGTGCTGGTGGATGTGAGCCGCTCGATGGAGGTTCATGCGCAGTTTTTTCTGCGCCTGAGCCGTGCGTTTGTGGAGGTGATGGACGCCCGCGCTTTTGTATTTCACACCCGTCTGGCTGACGTCACTCAGCTGCTTAAACGCCGCAGCGAACGGGTGCAGGAAAAGGTGAATGCGGTGACCTTTGGCTTTGGCGGCGGCACGCGCATTGCCAGTTGCCTCTCTGAGGCCTTGCACGTTCACCTGGGGCGCAGTTTGTCTCGGGGTGATCTCTTTATGGTGTTCAGCGACGGCTATGACACCGACGAGCCCGAAGCGCTGGCCGAGGTGCTCTCGCAAGTCAGAGCGCGGGGTGCCCGCGTTTGCTGGTTGCACCCGACCAAAGAAGCACCCACGTCGGCAGCGATGGTTTTGGCCGCGCCCTATGTCACCCGATTTTTACCCGCGCACAATTTAGCCAGCTTGTCCCGTTTACCCGAGCTTCTGGCCTGAGCGGCTACTTAACCCACTTCATCAGGATCAATCACCATGGGATGTTTACTCAAAGGCGGCGGCGGTTTGTATGCCCGCCTGCGCATTGGCGCTGTTTTACTGGCCGCTGGCGAGGGCGTGCGCATGGGCGGTGTCGCCAAGTCGCTCATCCGCCTGCAGGGCGTGCCGCTGATCAACCGCCAACTGATCGCACTCAGTGGCGCTGGTGTGGACGAAGTGGTGGTGGTGACCGGCCATGCCCGTGATGCGGTGGAGGCCCAGGTGCAAAGCTTTCCCGTCACGCTGGCCTACAACCCCGATTACACCTCGGGCCAGCAAAGCTCGGTGCGTGTGGGCTTGGGCGCGCTGAGTGGTAATTTTGATGCGGTGTTCATCGTGCTGGCCGACCAGCCTTTGATTGGTGCGGCTGATTTGACCGAGTTGATTGCCGCCTTCAAAAAGCGCCCCAGCGGCCATGTCTTGGTACCCGTGGTGAACGGCCAGCGAGGTAACCCGATTGTGCTGGATGCGACCGCCCGCGCCGACATTTTGGCCAGCGGCACCAACATGGGTTGCCGTCATTTGATTGAGCGCCAGCCTGAACTGGTCTGTGTTCATGAGACGCTCAACACCCGTTTCATCACCGACTTGGATACGCAAGAAGATCTGCAGCGATTGGCTGAACGCACAGGCTGGAAGCTCGAACTCCCCAGTGAAGCCGTCACGCCATGAACCTGGCTGCGCAAACACCTTTGCAACGCCT
>CAIMHL010000022.1 GCA_903840825.1 uncultured beta proteobacterium | reverse complement strand
GCCTTCGCGGCGAGGGCGCCTCTCCAACGGGTAAACCATTTCTCCCGGTAACAACATCAAACCAAGTACCTTAGGTAATACCTTGCACTACGTTAACGGAGGCTGCCATGTCTGCTACTGCTATTCGCCCTGCCGCCATCAAGATTGACGACAACACCAAAGCCCGCGTCAAGCGCTTGGCCGATGCGCGCCAGCGCACCCCTCACTGGCTTATGCGCGAGGCATTTCGCCAAGACACGCACAAGGCTCGGGAAGAACACCGTACGACCGGGCTTCATGCCACCGCCGAAGAAGCCGATGTGTGGCTGGACCAGCTTGAACAAGGATGCAGCAAAACGCGCCATCAAAACGGTACGGCTTGGGGTGGGCGCTCTTAATCAACAGGCCGGTATTGGCCGCCCCGTTGATGACTTGCCCGTCGAGTTTCGGGAATGGATGATCGACTTTGTCGGCAGCGCTTATGTGGTGCGATACCGTATCGACGCTAATGCTGTGACAATTCTCGCCGTGTGCCACCAAAATCAAGCAGGCTTTTAAATGACCACCCTTCGCACCAGCGTCCTCCCCCCGCTGCTCACCCAAAACGCCGTTGCCAAAGCCCAAGCCGTGCTGGCCTTGTCGCTGGATCTGCCCATAGACGCGTCGGCACAACTGGCAGAGCCACCGGGTATTCCGGGCCGGCCCAACAAGCCGCTGCTGGTGCATGCCAAAGAAATCAAGCAGTTGCCCTTGGTCACTACCGAGGGGCGGGCCGCGCTCTTGCACGCGCTGGCGCATATTGAGCTCAACGCGATTGATTTGGCGCTGGATGTGGTGTGGCGGTTTGCCGATATGCCCGAGCCCTTTTACCTGGACTGGGTGCGCATTGCCCAAGAAGAAGCTTTGCATTTCATGCTGCTGCGCGTGCACTTGGTCAGCATCGGCCATGACTACGGCGACTTCCCTGCGCACAACACCTTGTGGGACATTGCCGAAAAAACCAAGGGCGATGTGTTGGCCCGCATCGCGCTGGTGCCCCGATTGATGGAAGCCCGCGGGCTTGATGCTACGCCCGGCGTTAAAAACAAACTGGTGAGTGTGCGCGACCTCAAGGGCGGCAAAATTCTCGACATCATCATGAAAGACGAGATTGGCCACGTTGCCACCGGCAACCACTGGTACCACTGGATTTGCGCCCAGCGCCAACTCGACCCCATCACCACCTTTGCCGACTTGCTGGCACAGTACAGCCCACCCAAATTGCGCCCCCCTTTTAATTTAGAAGCCCGCCGCTTGGCTGGGTTTCTGGAAGAAGAACTGCAGTTGCTGGGCTGAATAGACGCCCTCCTCTGTGCCCATAAAACGGCATGGCCTGACTAAATTACCAGATGTCTTTATTACCAAACACCTTCATTGCTTTAGCCGCTCCCGCATTTTTAGAGGGCTTGGTGTTGAGTCTTGGCCTCATTGTGGCCATTGGCGCGCAAAACGCATTTGTGTTGCGGCAAGGCCTGCGGCGCGAGCATGTGGCCAGCGTGGTGTTGTTTTGTGCTGTAACGGACGCGTTGCTGATCACCGCCGGGGTCATGGGCATGGCGCAAGCCTTGGGCGATCACCCAAACCTCACGCGCGCCTTGG
Organism: uncultured beta proteobacterium; assembly: GCA_903840825.1. GTDB lineage: Bacteria > Pseudomonadota > Gammaproteobacteria > Burkholderiales > Burkholderiaceae_C > Rhodoferax. The sequence continues at coordinate 259 of CAIMHL010000022.1, read as the reverse complement.
CGCTGGCCGGTGCGGTGTTTTTGGCCACTTACGGCTGGCAAGCCTTGCAGCGCGCCCGTCGCCCCAGCCAGCTAAACGCCGCCAAATCCGGCGCTACTTTGAGCTTGGCAGGTGCCCTCACCCAAGCCGCTGCATTCACGCTGCTCAACCCCCATGTTTATCTGGATACCGTGCTGCTGGTGGGCAGCATCGGGGCACAGCAACCTGCCGCGCTCAGGCCGTGGTTTGTGACCGGGGCGTGTGCGGCCAGCCTGCTCTG
>CAIMHL010000021.1 GCA_903840825.1 uncultured beta proteobacterium | reverse complement strand
TCCCCTACAACGCCAGCCTGCTGGTGCAAGCCTGGAACACACAACCACAAGGAGAAAACCATGTCTGAAAAAATGCAGATTGAGATTGACCGCGCCGTCAACAAGTTCACGCCACCCATGGAGATCGGTGGTGGATTCCTCACCCGCGAGGACTTTAAGACGCTGGCACGCCAGGCGGTGACTGATGGTACGTTCATCGGTTGGACGCACGCGGAGAACATGACCAGAGAGCGTATGCAGCGCAAGATTGACGCTGCCGAACACGAATTGACCATCCTGCGAGAGCGCGTTAAAGAGGTGGAGATGGAGCTGCTGGCGGCTCAGAAGTGAAAATCATATGGCTGGTGCTGGCGGTGCTGGCACTGTTCTATTTTGACTCGGAGGACTTCTATGGAAACAATGATGAATTTCGTGCTGATCGGCCTGCTTGGCATTGCACTGGTGGTGATCGTGCTTGCGTGCGTAGTCAAGTTCCTGCTCGATGAAACAGAGGTGAAGTGATGAAAGGTGGCTCCCGCCCCAACTCAGGTCGCAAACTGCCTGACATCAATGGCCGCAGAGCCATGCTACTGCTCTCTGAGGGCATGACCAAAAAAGAGATTGCAGAGCGTTTCAGCGTGCCGTATAAATCCATGCTGACGTTCTTTCGGAATATGGGTGCCGCGCAGTCACGCGGTGCATATGCGTGGTCTGGCAAATACAAAAAGGTGGCGTGATGACGCAAGCTGAATTCAACGCATGGATTAGAGCGAGATTTAATCTGTGGACAAAATCTGATGTAGATGCAGAGATACGCAAAGAGCGTGAAGCCTGTGCAAAGGTTGCTGAACACAGCTTTGGCGTTATCGGTAGCACGATTGCTTGCGCTATTAGAGCCAGAGGTGAAGCATGAACATCACTGAAGAACAGTTTGCAGAACTGATTGCATCGCTTGCTCAGGTGGAAGCCACGGGAAGCGTTAATGGAGTTCCGACAGTGGGCTTGACGGGAGCAGAAGAAATGTTTTTCATCATGCAGGAATTCATAGCCAATCTGGAGAAGCAAGCATGATTGAACTGACGTTTGAAGAATTCTGTGAACTGCGGTTTGAGTACAGGATGGGAATTACTTTTGATACTGGCGCACAGCGTATGTATCGCAACGACAAGCACAACATTCAAGTTGAGGTGTACACCGACCGAAACAAGCGCACTGGCGAATGGCTCAATGAAAAGCGGTATTGGTTTGTTGATAGTGACTCAAGAACATTTGAAACCATTGACCAATGCTATGTGGCGTATATGGAAAAAGTTTGCGAGGTTAAGTCATGACACAAGAAACATTGAAGTTGGCGCTTGATGCGTTGGAAAACCACACTGCCATTAAACACCCACAACAGATTCACTACCGAGACAAAGCCATTGCCGCCATCAAAGAAGCCTTGGCACAGCCAGAGCAATCCCATCGTGATGGATACTGGTGCGTTGATTTGACTTGCAATAAATGTTATAGCGCCGACTTTCGGTTCAAACACACCACCCCACCACAGCGCACAGAGCAAGAGCCTGTGGCGTGGCGCACGTTTGACGGTGAGGGTGGTTACGACTATTGCTCGTATGAAGACAACGAAAGTTATGCGGATGATTGGAGTAAAAGAAATCCAAACCATGCGGGATGGGTTGATAAGCTCTACACCCACTCACAGTTAGAGCCGCCAACTGTTGACGTGCGAATTCTGCAAGCAGTATCGGATGAGTACAACGCGTGGATTCGTGCCCACGCAGCAGGCATGGGTTATGACGATTTTTTGATACAGCGACTCGCCGCCCACGGCATAAAGGAGAACACATGACACAAGAAGCATTGAAGCTGGCGCTTGAAAAGATAGAAAGATTTATAACTAAGCAAGGATATTTTGATGACTTTGCTGACGAAATCACCGCCATCAAAGAAGCCTTGGCACAGCCAAAGAAAGAACCAATTGCATACATCAATGTTGAGAAACGCACATTGGAATTTGCAAAACAAATCTTTTGGCATACGCCCACTGTCGCCAATCTAGACCGCATCCCATTGTACACACAGCGCACATGGGTAGGGCTGACGGATACTGAAATTGACGCTATCTACACGGGTGTTCGGGCAGTACACCGTGAGATTGATTCTGATGTATTTGCTAGAGCCATTGAAGCCAAACTCAAGGAGAAGAACAATGGATAAAGACGAACAAATTACACGCATGGCGCAGCCGAGTAAAGAATTTAGCGGCTTCCAAGAAGCGCGGCGCACATGGGTTGACCTAACTCGCACACAAATGCAAGATGTTTATTTTGCAGTGCTAAAAGAACATCGCGGTGGTCATCAAATGGAGGGTCAGCTTGCCTTTGGTGAAGCCTTGCAAGCCAAACTCAAGGAGCGCAACACTTGATTTCAGCAAGACTCCCGCGAGTCATTGACATCCTTCAGCGCACCGGCTGCACAGCGCCAGAGTTGGCGGCTAAGGTGTACTGCACCGAGAGGTCAGCGCAGCAGATGATTAAGCGGCTGCGGCTGGCTGGCACCGTACACATTCAGGAATGGGCTAGATCAGGCCGCATCCTGGTGGCCGTGTACAGGTACGGCATTGGCACTGATGCTGCCAGACCGCTACCGCTGACACCTGTGGAGCGTTTGCGTAGGCATCGAGCGCGTGAGACATTGGACGATAAGGCTTTCCGCTTGGCGCGTGAAAGAGGTCATAGGCTCAAGCCACGGCGCGATCCGCTGGTGGCTGCACTGTTTGGAGATAGATGATGAAGAAAATTGTTGCGTACTGTGGTCTAAATTCAAAGACAAATTCAACATACTTGTTGCTGAAAGAATCTTTTCATAGCCTGTCAAGGGATGACCAGATCAATACATTAAATGAACTAATTGAAGAATTTCAACATCAATTAAATTTCATCAAGGAATATACCCAAGATACTGCAACAAACCATCAATAGTTTGCTGGTCTACTTGCTCACCATGATGAGCCTTCAGAATTGAAGTCCTAATGTTCGCATCTGTCTTACCTTGCTTTCGCAAACGATCAAATGTTTTTCTAAAAATTTTGTAATCTGGAACTGTAACTATTTCCCCAGCTGCATTTTTAAACCCGCCAAGCACTCCTTCAGTTGGAATTCCTGATGAATATGATCCATGCTCGTATGTTGGAGTAAGTATTGTTCCTTTTGGTTTTGCTTTAAACATTACGCCGCCAGATGCGCCTGTGTATGCGCCTGGCTCATTAACTAAGTTTGTAAAAGTATCCCACCTTGGAAATCCTAAATCTCTAAATTCAGCCTTTGACATTTCTTCCGCAATTGCTTTGCGTATGTCTCCAGCACTGTATTCTTTTGTGCCTTGAGCCATGATGTCATAAATATTTTCACTGGTTACGCCAGGGAAGTTTTTGAATGGTTGCGTCCTAATTGTTGTGCCGTCTTTTAATTTTTTAGGAACAAATTTGTTTTGAATTGTAAAGTCTAGTAATTTTGTTGCATCTTTTGATGGCCGTAAAACAGGTAATTGTCCAATCAACCCTTGAGCAATATGATGCGAAAAGTTAGAACTATCTTGACCAAGCAAAGATGAAACACCAACAGTGTCTCCAAGATCGGCATATTCGTTTAAGTTATTTGTTTTTGAGCTTGCAGCGCCAGGCATTGATGCCCAACCCACATCCTCTTCTATGTTTTGCTCAAGCAAGCCGTATTTTGTGCCTGCTTGTTTTTTTACTGGTCTTGCTAATGGAACTCCGGCGGCTTGTTTAATTGTTTCACCACCACCAGACCAATCAGAAGATACAGGGACTACATATTTTTTATCTAAATAAGTAGGATCAATTCCAAGTCCTTGTCTAAATACTTCACCTGGCGTTGGCTCTACTATATCTCCACCACCCTCAAGTGCCAAACGTTCTCTACGCATCACAGCTGGAACATCAAGTGATTTTTTGTATTTTGTGAGCGCAGATTTTTCTGCTGATGTCAATGATGCTTGCGTCCTACTAGGAAACAATACATCAATGGCTTTTACCTTGCCAACATTTTCAGCCATGTATAAAGGCTGCGGTGTCAACGCACCAAGCAGACCACCACGCTCACCCATCATGGCGGCATCAATCTCTTTAAGATAAGCATTGCCAACGGTTTTACCAATAGCCTTAGCACCCTTCACCAAAGGCTTAACAGCCGCCATGGGTGCTGGTGACATAAATCCACCAACAGTCTCTAGCAAGCCTGCCTGTGGCGTTGGCGCTGTCATGCGCGGTGTTGTAGCCAGTATTTGCTCAGATGATGGAACAAGCCTCTTCCTTGGCTTCATTCGCGGATCAATATCACCTTGAAACATTCCTTCATACAAGTAGGGGAGATCGAGCAAGCCGGCACCAGTGCCTCGCACAAGCGACTCCAGATTACTTAAAGACAGCAGGCTTGGCATACCCTCTGCCGAGTAATCTGGAGCGCCGTAGGGGTCTTGGTAGTAACTGATTGCCATGATTACCTCGCTGTACGCATCTGAACTGCGATGGGTTGGATTTGTTTGTAGTACGCCTCAATTGAGTCTGCCATGCCAGGCTCTGCCTCGGCAATGGCGGCCAACTTAGCAACCTGTGCGGTCAGTGAATTCGGATTGTTGACAACGGCTCTGCTGGTGTCAGACACCCAACGAATGAACCTTGGACTCTCAAGCATTCTGGCTGCCATGTTGCCGGTCAATACAAGGCCGCC
>CAIMHL010000020.1 GCA_903840825.1 uncultured beta proteobacterium | reverse complement strand
CTTCAGGCAGCAATGTGCGCACTGGGGATATCGCAACGCCGCTCAACGAGGCCTCATAAAGCGCGTCGGCAATCTGTTGGTGCACTTGGTTCATTGCGGCTCCCCATCGACGCGAATACAAACGTTGGTCAGCTCAGAATAAAAGTTCATCGAGTGCATGCCACCCTCACGCCCGATTCCTGATAAACCGGCACCGCCAAACGGCGTTCGCAGATCACGCAAGAACCAAGAATTGACCCAACACAGACCCACCCGCATGGCCTGGCTAACGCGATGGGCACGATTCACGTTGGTCGTCCAAATCGTGGCTGCAAGGCCGTATCGCGTGTCGTTCGCAAGTGCGACCACCTCTGCTTCACTGTCAAATGGGGATACGTGGCAAATTGGGCCAAATATTTCCTCTTTAATACAGCGCGCGTCCTGTGCTAGGCCCACTATGACGGTGGGCTCTACCCAGAAACCATTATCACGGTCATCACCAAAACTGGGCACACCGCCGCCGACAAGAACCTGCGCACCTTCCTCTTTCGCCAGCGCGTAGTAACTCAATACTTTGTCACGGTGTTCCGCAGAAATCAATGGGCCCATGCTAGTTTCAGCATCATTCGGCCAGCCGAACTTGAGCCCTTTAACCCGATCAACTAACGCGGTTAAAAACCGATCGTATATCGCACGCTCAACATACACCCGCTCCGAGCAAAGGCATACCTGACCCGAATTCAGAAAGATTGCACGCATCATTCCATCGAGCATCTGCTCCATGTCACAGTCCGCGAAAATGATAGCGGCGTTCTTCCCTCCCAGCTCAAATGAAATCGGCTTAACGCCTTCTGCGGCGGCGCGCATGATTGCAGTTCCTGTGCGCGATTCTCCAGTGAAGGTGATGGCATTGATATCTGGATTTGTCGTAATGAACTCACCGGCTGAACCTGGCCCAAAACCATGAACTAGGTTGAAAACGCCAGGAGGTACGCCAACAGCGTGCATGACCTCCGCCAACAACGTGGCTGTTCCTGGGGTCTCTTCAGATGGCTTGGCGACTACTGCATTCCCACAAGCCATTGCTGGAGCGATCTTCCAAGTCAATAGCAGCAGAGGCAAGTTCCATGGCGAAATCACTCCAACAACGCCAAGCGGTTTGCGCACTGCATAATTAATTGCGTGGGCGCCACCAGGAAGATCCATGCGAAAACTGTCCAAGGACGCAGTTTTCAAAATATCGGCGAAAACACGAAAGTTAGCCGCCCCGCGTGGTATGTCGATAGTCGAGGCCATCGAATAGGGCTTACCCGTATCAGCGATTTCTGCTTCCAAAAAGTCATTTCGACGTCGATCAATTTCATCGGCAATGCGATACATCAAGGCTGCCCGGTCTGCGACACTGGTTTTCCCCCAGGCGCCTGATACAGCACCATGTCCTGCACGAATAGCCGCGTCCACCATCTCCTTGTCAGCCTCGTGTACTCGTGCAACGAGCGAACCATCAACAGGATTGTGATCATCAAAAATTTTGGCGCTCTCCACCCAGGCGCCTCCTATGTAATTACGATACTGTTTCATATTTCTGATCTCATTTGGTTGCCGAATTTTTAAATGGCGATAGCACTACGACAATTTCACCACCGCAGCGCCGCTGCCATACTGGGGTCCATAGGCATATACTTTCGTTTTACCGAGTCTCCCGCCGAGGGCACCAAGCGCAAACGCGAAATGTTTGAATCCCGCGTCCACTCGAGCCTGAGCAGTAAAGTCGGGAAGTTGGCGCAATATTTCTTCGACGTCACTTGCTTCGATAAGCTTAAGGACACGTCGATTCCAGTCGTCTTCCATCGGACTTGCAATTGCGTCTTCGGAGAATGCCCGTTGATCGCGAAACTCACTTCCCGACAAACCTCCGAGCACCAGGACGACCACGCGTTTTCCTTGCGCAGTAGCCTGTGCGGCGGTCAACTCCCCTAGGGTGCGCGTGCGTTCGAAGTCGTGATACAAGTTGTTGGCCACCACCAGCGTTGGAACGACGCCCTCTGCGTTAACCAATTTGTTCGCACTGACGGTGCCCGAGTCGATTGGAAACCCTTTAAAATCAACTAGCTTGGACGCAATGCCAGCGCGCTGCGCGGCACGAACACAAGCCCGTGCAAGAGAAACATCCGTGGTCAGGTCATAGCGCATTTCTCCGAATTCGTGCCAGTTATCGTCCACGTGCAGGCCTGCTAGTCGAGCCCGCCCCTGCCAGAGTTGGTCCAACACCGCGAACCAACGTGTCGAATAGATCACCAGCGTATCCGGCTTCAGTTCTTCGATGTCGCGCGCAACCCGCCCCATCCCGGCGACCAACTGCGCATACTGAGGCTCATCATGCTGCAGCACAAGTAGGGGGCTGGCAGGCAGCAAATACGCGCCAACGACCCCCGGTTGTTCTGACAACGTCGCTCGGTCGCTTGCAGCCGTGTCGCCGAATAGCAAGCTGCGCCATTGAAGCCATGCAGACGACTTCTGATGGCGCCGTTGCGGGAAACGCAAATCATGCACCACTCCCATTAAGCCACGCGGAAGCAACAGCATCAGCAGAATTGACAACGCGCCTAACACCAATAATCCTTGGCCAGCAACGGCAGAGAGAACGCGGTCAACCAATATATAAATAACCGCGCCGATGATAGGTCCCGCTACAGTTCCCATACCACCCGCGACCACGACAAAAACTATGTAGGAGGCCCAAGTTATGGCGAATGCTGACGGCGGCGTGATGATGACTACATCCATGAAATACAACCCCGAGGCCAGGCCGGTAATGGTGCTGCTAACCAGGAATACCGAGGCCTTAATTCTGGCCACGTCCACACCGCTAGACCGTGCCGCTTCGTCGTCGTCACGCACTGCTGTCAAAGCGAGCCCATAGGAAGAACGCATCCATCGCCAGATAATCGCTGTGGTTACCAGCATCAACCCAAACGCAACGTAGTACAACTGCAATGGCGTCACGTCCGACTTAAGTTGCATGCCACCGCCCGCACCGACTACGCGCCATTCATTGAATACTGATGCCACAGACTCGGCAATCAACCATGTGGCAACCGCAAAATATGCGCCTTGCAGGCGCAATAGTGGCAAAGCACCCAGAAAGATCAGCAGCAAGATAGCCACACGACGCACATAGTGGCTACCGAATACGTCGATCTGCGGCGCAATGACAATCAGCCACTCGTAAGCGATCCATAACGCGATTGCCACGGCCACACCTATCTTTGCACGGCGAGCACCATCCCGTTCTCTTAGCGGCAAGCACAACAGCCAGGCAAACAATAGGGATGCTACTCCCGATGCAGGCCATGCCGTCCAAATGGAGGCTGGCGTGTAATAAAAAACGATTGCCTGTGCAAAACCACCAAGTCCGATGAACACTTGCTGGCCGAAAGTAAGCAGGCCTGCGTAACCTGCCATCAGATTCCATGCATGCCCCAGCGTTGCAAAGACAAAGATGGAAAATAGCAGATGTAACAAATAACTGTTCGCTGGAAGCGCCATGGGAACCAAAAGCAAAACCAGCACTATCAGCGCAGCCCATAAGGCGCCGCTGCGACCATAAAACCCATTAATGAAGTGATTAAGGCCCATAGGTTCAACTCTTGGCGAATATGCCTTGCGGGCGCAGCGCCAGCACCAGCAAAATCAATAGATAACCAGCAACCTGTTGCGCGGCGGGCCCGAAATATGTGCCGGCGAGCACTTGTACGATTCCCAGCACAATGCCCCCGACGAAACTTCCCCACAATGACCCTAGCCCACCCAGGATCACCACCCCAAACGCCATAAGCAGAAAGGGGGGGCCATCGAATGGTTGAAATGAGCGAGACATGCCAACCATGAATCCTGCGACGGAGGCTGAAGCTAGCGCAACCCCGCTCGCCACCGAATAAACGTGGTTGGTTTGCATCCCCATGAGTGAAGCAATCTCCGGATCGTCACTGGCAGCGCGAATGGCTCTGCCAATATGGGTGCTCTTCATCCAAGCGTCCAAACCAGCGAGGAGGACGGCAGCGAGGACAAAAAAGCCTAAGCGCAGCGTCGAAATACTTAAATCGTCCGAAAGTCGTATCCCTGAATAAGACCATTCATTCTTAATGGTGGCAGCATCAGAACTGAAAATCAGCAACATTCCTTGGCTAAGTACGATGGATAAGCCAAAGGTGACTAGCAGCGGAAGCATGAGACCAAAGACGG
>CAIMHL010000019.1 GCA_903840825.1 uncultured beta proteobacterium | reverse complement strand
TGACCGACAAGCCGAACAAAGGAAGCTAACTTTCCAAAGTTCAGGGCTGGGGTGTCTCGGGCTGGTGTCTGGTCGCATTGGCATCGTCTTGGGCTAAGGCGAGTTCCCGCAGGAGTTCTGGCAAAGCAGTCGTCACCGTCTCCCAGACCATTTCGAAGTCAACTTCAAAATAACCATGTGTGATTCGGTTACGCATCCCGCGCATCTTGCGCCAAGGCACATTGGGGTGAGCCAGCGTAAAGATCCATGACCTTGGCTGACGCCTCACCAATAACAATGAGACTCATGACGACTGCATTTTGAGTTCGCCTGTCGTTGAAGAATTCTGCTTTACTCAGGCCCGCGATGAAACCACAGGCTTCATGGGCGGCTTGCTGGATATGAGCCAGATAGTCTGGCAGTTTATTGACTGTCATACCGGCATGGCCTCTGCAAGTACTTGGGCACGAAACTTCTCAGGCAAATCACGAGGAGTCAAGAGGTCAACACGAACACCGAGCAGTTCCTCCAGCTCGTCTTGCAAACCACCAAGATCGAATAAAGTGGCGCCAGGGAGGGTGTCAACCAACAAATCAAGATCGCTTCCATCTTGGTCGGCACCATGAAGAACAGAGCCAAAAATGCGTGGATTCGTGGCACGACAACGACTTGTCAATTCACGAATAGCGGCGCGTTTTTGATTAAGTGCGAATGAAGGTTTCATCATGTTTTCCCTGAGTCACCAAATTTTAGCCCTGCATCACGCCTCAATCAACTCAAAACTGGTGGTGATGTCAGCGGTTTTGGCCAGCATGATGCTCGCCGAACAGTATTTGTCGTGACTCATGGCGATGGCGCGCTCTACGGCCACTGCGGGGATGCCTTTGCCAGTGACGGTGAAGTGCATATTGATGTGGGTAAACACTTTGGGGTCCACCTCGGCGCGCACAGCCGTGAGCTTGACGGTGCAGCCGGTGACGACATGGCGGCCGCGTTTGAGAATGAGCACCACGTCATAAGCGGTGCAACCGCCGGTACCGGCCAGCACGGTCTCCAGGGGGCGCGGAGCGAGGTTGAGGCCGCCGTTTTCTGGTTTGGCCTCGTCGGGGGCGCCGTCCATGACCAGCGTATGGCCGCTGCCAGTTTCTGCCACAAAACCCATGCCTGAGCGTGTGCCCAAAGCGCCTGTCCAGCTGACTGTGCATTCCATGTTGTGTTGCCTTTAGTATTTAATTAAGTGAATGGGTAGAAGCGCCCTACTAGCGCATCGCCTGGCGGGCTGCTTCGGCCAAAAAGCCGCTTCGCGTCTGGCCATGAGCACGCGCATACTCGTCGATGCGCTTGAGAGTGCGCCCTGGCAGTGTGATGTTTACTTTTTCAGCAGGACCCCAGTAGCTTTCTACAGGCACGTCCACCATGGCCCAGACCCAGCCCGCATAGGCGGGATCGGCTTGGTGTACAGCCATAGATTGAGGTGCTGGCAGGTGCTGCCCGTCTTCGGCCAAGATGTCGCAATGGGCATCTATGGCTTCGCGGGCGTTGTCAAAAGCTTGTTCCAGCGTGTCACCGGCTGAGAAACAACCTGGCAGATCAGGCACCACCACGCCGTAGGCAGTGGTCTCAGTGCCGGATTCAATGGCGATTAAAAATTTCATGGATTTCCTCCTTTTAGTCCTGCTTGCTTAAGCAGCTTGTGCACCAGGCCAGTGCCCAAGTCTTTTTTAGGGTGAGGCACGCTGATATGCCCGGCGCGCAGGGGATGGTTAAACACATGGTGACTGCCCCGGATGGACCGCAGCACCCAGCCATCGGATTCCAGCAGTTTAATAATTTCAGCGCTTCGCACGGTAGTTATTATAACCACCAAATTTAAGGCGTTTATCATTACACGAAGCTTCAAAAATCGCCATGACAACCTTAAATCTTAAACCCGCCGATTACCTTCAAAAAATCCTGACCGCCCGCGTTTACGACGTGGCGGTAGAGACCGCACTAGAACCGGCCAAAGGCTTGAGCGAGCGGCTGCACAACACGGTGTTGTTCAAGCGTGAAGACCAGCAACCGGTGCACAGCTTCAAGCTGCGCGGCGCCTACAACAAGATGGCGCACCTGAGCGCGGCGCAGTTAAAGAAGGGCGTCATTTGCGCCTCGGCGGGCAACCACGCGCAGGGCGTGGCGCTGAGCGCACAGCGCTTGGGCACGCGCGCCGTGATTGTGATGCCGACCACCACGCCACAAGTCAAGGTGGATGCGGTGCGCGGCTTTGGCGGCGAGGTGGTGCTGTTTGGCGAGAGCTACTCTGACGCCTATACCCACGCCGCAGCCCTAGAGAAAAAACAGGGCCTGACCTTTGTGCACCCGTTTGACGACCCCGATGTGATTGCCGGCCAAGGCACGATTGCGATGGAAATACTGCGCCAGCACCAAGGGCCGCTGCACGCGGTGTTTGTGGCTATTGGCGGCGGCGGCCTGATCTCGGGCGTGGCCAACTACATCAAGGCGGTGCGCCCAGACATCAAGGTGATTGGCGTGCAGATGAACGACTCGAATGCGATGGTGCAGTCGGTAGCCGCCAAAAAGCGCGTCACCCTGCCCGATGTGGGCTTGTTCTCGGACGGCACGGCGGTGAAGCTGGTAGGCGAGGAAACCTTCAGGGTGGCCCGCAAGCTGGTGGACAGCTATATAGAAGTAGACACCGACGCGGTGTGCGCCGCTATCAAGGATGTGTTTATAGACACCCGCAGCATTGTAGAGCCTGCCGGTGCGCTGGCAGTAGCCGCCGTCAAGCAGTATGTGGCGACGCACAAAACCAAGGGCGAGACCAGATCGGAGAGCGTCGTGTAGGGAAAGAGTGTC
>CAIMHL010000018.1 GCA_903840825.1 uncultured beta proteobacterium | reverse complement strand
CGGCGTTCACCCCGGTCTTGCTGCTCTCAGTCCTAGGGTTTACCCTTTGGTCATTGCGATCGGTAGGTAATAGTGCTGCGGTGCAGCAATATCCATCGGCCCTCCTATCCCTGTTGGCAGTGGGTTTAGGATGCCTGGCGCTGTCCTGGGTTCGACCGCAGCGCGCTGGTTTGTCCCCGCCGCACGTCATGCTCTCGCTGGGTTTTGGCGGCATGTTTTTGGGCTTGCTCTTTGATGTGATGAACGCAGGCCCTGAACGCCTGCAAAGTTTGTGTTCCCAATCAACCGCCCTCGGATTTCTTGACAGCCTGGCGCTTCATCTTGAATTTTTGCCTGGCATGCACGCTGGCATGCTGGCGGGTGGCTTGCTGGCCATTCCTAGCTTGCGCTTGCTCAGGTCGCATTGCGGGCGCTACCTGTGTTCGCTGTTTGCTCAAAACCTGATGTGCTCCACCTGGATGATGGTGGGCATGACCCTAGGTGCCGTTTGGCTTTCGCGTTGGCAAGTAGTGGGCAGTGCCAGCACTTTGTCGGGCATGTTGGGCGGCATGTTTGTGGGCATGACTTGGGGCATGGTCGTCAGTGTCGCCCTGTACCGCGGCTTCTTTTTACTGCGCAACCGTGCGCAAACTAAATAGCGAGGACCCTTGATGGAAAGTCTCGATTTGAAAGTGTTGGCCGATGTACTGGCCTGGCGTCAAGCTGGTCACGCGGTGACGCTGGTGACGGTGGTGCAAACCTGGGGCAGTGCGCCGCGCCCGCCCGGTGCGCTCTTGGCGGTGCGCGACGATGGTGTGGTGAGTGGGTCCGTATCAGGCGGCTGTGTGGAGGACGACCTTATCGCCCGCACCAAAGCCCGCTTTCGGGAAACGGCACCCGGAGAGCCGGCCTTGTCAAAGCCGGGCATGGTGGTTTATGGCGCTAGCAAGGAAGAAGCCACTCGCTTTGGATTACCCTGCGGCGGCACCTTGCGATTGGTTCAAGAGCCGGTGCTGGACACGGCTTGGGTTTCGCAGTTGCTGGCCCGAACTGGCGCGCACCAACTCGTGGCACGCACCCTGAGCTTGGCCAGCGGTGCGGTGCAACTCGCCTCGGCCGCGCGTGGGCAGGGCCTTGAATTTGACGGCGCCACGCTCACCACCGTGTTTGGTCCCAAGTGGCGCTTGTTGCTGATTGGGGCTGGTCAGCTTTCGCAAGCCGTGGCGCAAATTGCCGGCCTGCTCGATTTTGAAGTGCTGATTTGCGATCCGCGTGAAGAATACGCGGCTACGCTGCAAAGCGGTGCGCCCGGCATCACGCGCCTGGAAGGCATGCCAGACGATGTCGTGCGCGAGATGCTGCCCGATGCGCACACCGCCATTGTGGCCCTGACCCACGACCCCAAATTGGACGACATGGCCTTGATTGAAGCCTTGCAGTCGAGCGCGTTTTATGTCGGTGCCCTGGGTTCAAGAAAAAATCAGGAAACGCGCAAACAAAGACTGGGCGAGCACTTTGACCTGACCGAGCCCGAGTTGGCCCGCCTGTATGGCCCCGTCGGGTTGGCACTGGGTGCCAAAACACCGGCCGAAATAGCGGTCTCCATCATGGCCGAGATTGTGCAGGTCAAAAATGGCGTTGTGGG
>CAIMHL010000017.1 GCA_903840825.1 uncultured beta proteobacterium | reverse complement strand
GGCTTTGATGATGATCGGAACCATCTTCACGGCACCAGCGGCCATATCGGTGAACATGTTCTCCAACTTGGCGGCTTGTTGCTTGGCCAGTTTGGTGTGGCGGAATTTACCAGCGCGGTAGGTGGCAATCTCACGGGCACGGCGCTCGTCCGACATCACCATGAACTCGTCACCAGCAGCAGGAACTTCAGTCAAGCCCTGGATTTCAACAGGAATTGAAGGTCCAGCGGTTTTGATCGTTTTGCCGTTCTCATCCAACATGGCGCGGACGCGACCATAGGTTGAGCCTGCCAACACGATGTCACCTGTTTTGAGGGTGCCGGATTGGACCAGAATAGTGGCCACAGGTCCACGACCCTTATCCAAACGCGCCTCAATGACCAAGCCTTTGGCCATCGCATCAATCGGGGCGCGGAGTTCAAGCACTTCCGCTTGCAAGAGCACTTGCTCAAGCAGTGCGTCGATGCCTTGACCGGTTTTGGCAGACACGGTTACAAACGGCGAATCTCCACCGAATTCTTCGGGAATGACTTCTTCGACCACCAGCTCGTTTTTGACGCGCTCTGGGTTTGCATCCGGTTTGTCGATCTTGTTGATCGCCACCACGATAGGAACGCCGGCTGCTTTGGCGTGTTTGATGGCTTCCCGGGTTTGTGGCATCACGCCGTCATCGGCTGCGACCACCAAAATCACGATGTCAGTGGCCTTGGCGCCACGGGCACGCATGGCGGTAAACGCTTCGTGTCCGGGTGTGTCCAAGAAAGAAATCATGCCGCGTGGTGTTTCCACGTGGTAAGCGCCAATGTGCTGCGTGATACCGCCCGCTTCGGCCGAGGCCACTTTAGCGGTACGAATGTAGTCAAGCAATGAGGTCTTGCCGTGGTCAACGTGACCCATCACGGTCACCACGGGAGCGCGTGGCAAAGACTCAGATTGCTGTTGCAAGACTTCATCATCCGTGAATGCCTCTGGATCATCCAGCGCTGCCACGATGGCCGTGTGGCCCATTTCTTCCACCAAAATCATGGCGGTGTCCTGGTCCAAGGGCTGATTGATCGTGACCATCTGACCCAGCTTCATCAAATGCTTGATGACTTCTGAGGCTTTAACGGCCATCTTGTGGGCTAATTCAGCCACGGTGATCGTTTCAGGGACGTGCACTTCAATAACACGGGCCTCAACCGGTGCTGCTTGTACACGGGTTTCATCGCGGTCACGGTCATTAGCGCCACGACGTCCGCCGCGGGCTGGTGCACGCCAGTTGGTGCTGCGCCCAGGCGCTGGAGTGGTGGCACCGCGTGTAGGAATAGCGCCCTTCTTTTTAGGATCGCCCGCCCAGCTGCTAGAGAGCTTGGCCGATTTGACTTCTTTACCAGCGCCAGCGGCACCGGGTGCTGCCGGAGCGGCAGGCGCGCCAGGACGTGCAGGTTTAGCCGCAACAGCGGTAGTGGCTGGCTTGTGCAAGGTTCCCTTGATACCCGCCTTGGCTGCTTCAGTACCAGGTTTGGCAACTGGCTTGGCTTCTTCAACCTTCTTCGGTGGTGGCGCTTTTTTGGCAGGCGAGGACATCATCAAGCGAATGGCAGCAGCCTCAGCTTCAGCCTTGCGACGGCGGTCTCCCAAGTCAGCAGCTCGCACCACATCTTCAGCAGCACGGGCTTTAGATTCCGCAGCTGCTTTTTCAGTGGCCAGCATCTGCGATTGGGCTTTTTCTGCCGCTTGGGCCGCTTGAGAAGCGGCTAGTTCGACCGCTTGAATGGCTGGGGCAACCGCATCAGCGGGTTTATTCTTCTCTTTCAAGGCCAGCTCGGCAGCAACTTCAGCAGCTTTTGCCGCAGAAGCCAGTGCGGCCTGCTCGGCCACTTCACGCGCTTTGGCCTCTTGGGCTTCACGCTGTTGACGGCGCTCAATCAGCTCTTCTTCCTGACAACGAATCAGCTCAGCCTGACGGCGAGCTTCTTCCTCGCGGCGAGCCAAATCAGCATTTTCAGCAATCACGCTGGCGTCAACTTCATGTTCAACTTCTGGCGCTTCGACCGCCACTTCAACGCCATCTTCACGACGAACAAAAGTTCGTTTTTTACGAACTTCTACTTGGATCGTGCGTGCTTTTCCTGTGGAGTCAGCCTGCTTGATTTCACTGGTTGACTTCTTGACAAGCGTAATCTTCTTGCGCTCAGGGCTAGAAGTGCCATGACTGGCCTGCAAATAGCTCAAGAGTTGCTGCTTGTCAGCATCAGATAGGCTGTCAGAGGTAGCTGTTTTAGCTACGCCTGCCGATTTCAATTGCTCAAGCAATGTATCGGATGATTTTTTGAGTTCGTTTGCAAACTCGGCGACGGTCGTACTGGACATTTGTTGGGTAACCTTTAGTTCGGCATGACAAGCCCAAAGGGGACTTGTCAGCCATCACTTAAACTTCGTTTTTCATGGCATTCACTTAAGCTTGAGGGGCTGCGTCATCGGTAAACCAATGCTCGCGCGCCTTCATGATCATGGTCTTGGCTTCTTCAGCCGACTGACCCGTGATTTCGGTAAGCTCATCAACGGCCAAATCGGCCAAATCGTCACGCGTGTGAATGCCACCATCCGCCAGCTTGCCGAGTAGTTGAGGGTTCATGCCTTCGAGGTCATGCAAATCAAGTGAGACCTCTTCGACATTTTCCTCGTGGACAATTTCCATTGTCAACAACGCATCTTTTGCACGATTGCGCAGTTCGTTGGCGGTGTCTTCGTCGAAACTCTCGATTTCGAGCATTTCTTCCAGAGGCACGTACGCCACTTGCTCTAGGCTGGTAAAGCCTTCGGCAATCAACAGGTCGGCGATTTCTTCGTCCACATCGAGCTTTTCCATGAACAGCTTACGGCCTGAATCAGTCTCGTTGGCTTGCTTCTGGGCCGACTCGGCAGCGTCAAGAATATTGATTTTCCAACCGGTCAATTCAGCAGCCAGGCGCACATTTTGTCCGCCACGACCAATGGCAATCGCCAAGTTTTCTTCATCAACCACCACATCCATGGCATGACGCTCTTCGTCCACCACGATGGAGGTGACGTTGGCAGGCGCCAAAGCACCAATGACAAACTGAGCAGGATCTTCGCTCCACAGCACAATATCAACACGCTCACCGGCCAATTCATTGGTCACACCATTCACGCGGGTTCCACGCACACCGACACAGGTACCGATCGGGTCAACGCGCTTGTCGTGCGATAGCACGGCAATCTTGGCGCGTGAACCGACGTCACGGGCGCAAGATTTGATCTCAAGCAAGCCTTGCTCGATTTCAGGCACTTCCTGGCGGAACAACTCCACCATGAAATCAGGCGCCGAGCGAGACAAAATGATCGGCGCTCCACGGAGCGTCAAATCGACCTCCATGATCATGGCGCGTACACGGTCACCCATGCGCAAATTTTCCTTGGGGATCATCTCGCTACGGCGCAAGCGGCCTTCCACACGACCGCTCTCGACAATGATGTCGCCCTTGTCCATGCGCTTGACCGTGCCCACGAAGATTTTGTCGCCACGCGACATGAAATCATTCAGAAGCATCTCGCGTTCAGCATCACGGATTTTTTGCAAAATAACTTGCTTGGCCGCCATAGCACCAATACGACCGATAGGCACGGACTCGACCGATTCCTCGATGTACTCGTCCACCTCGATGTCGGGAATCTGCTCTAGGGCTTCGAACAACAGGATTTCCTGATCAGGCAGTTGCAAACCAGCCTCATCGGGAACCACATGCCAACGACGAAACGTCTCGTAAGTTCCGCTATCGCGGTCAACCGCCACACGTATATCGACTTCACCCTGGAATAACTTTTTCGTAGCCTGCGCCAGCGCCGCCTCAACGGCACCAAAAACCACATCACGCTCGACGTTCTTTTCGCGTGAGATGGCCTCTACCAGCATTAACATTTCGCGATTCATGCCCAAACCTCCTGTTTCAATTCAATCTAAATTTGTTTCAGCAGCACCTTTGGCGCCACGACCCTTGAAGCTCACGATGGGGGCCAAACGGGCCTCTCGCAACTCACTCAAGGTAAATCCCAAAGCCTGCACCGGAGCTGGTGCACGCTTTTTGCTAATAACTTGACCCGGCTTACCCACTGGGGCCTCGCTCCAGACAATTTGCCAACCTTGCGCACCGTCATCGGCGAATGTTCGCTCCAGCGTTCCCCTGAATTTCTTGCGCGAAGCGCTGACTTGACCGGCACCTGCAGCACCAATAGGCTCTTTCAGGTTGACGTCAATCTCTTGTCCTACAAAGCGCTCAAAATCTTTTTCATGCCGCAAAGGGCGATCAATACCGGGCGAGGAAACCTCAAGCCGCGTGTATTCAATACCGTCCACCTCAAGGGCAAACAACAACTGGCGAGTGACCTTTTCACAGTCTTCAACCGTTATAAATTGGTCTGGCAAAGTACTTGGCTCTGCACCCACAACAGGCGACGCCCACGGATGATCGATCGTGATGCGCAGCAATCCTGCTGCGGAACGCTCGGTTTCCACCAGGTCGTAGCCAAGACCGGCTACGGTTTGTTCAATAATTTCTTTCAGCGCCACGTGTAATTTATTGCCATTCAAAAACAATCGACCAAAAAAAAACGGGCGGTAGATACCCGCCCGTTTGGTCGTGAGCTTGGATTGTATCCGAAACTTGGCTAAAAGCCCTTGATTTCTATGGATTTTTTACGCTGACGCCAGAAGCGTTCGGGTGTATTCGTGCTGGGGATTGGCCAACAATTGATCTGCTGGGCCCGACTCCACAAAACGCCCTTGTTTCATGACCATGATGTCATGCGCCATCGCCTTGATAACGTCTACATC
This sequence comes from uncultured beta proteobacterium, assembly GCA_903840825.1. Classification (GTDB taxonomy): domain Bacteria; phylum Pseudomonadota; class Gammaproteobacteria; order Burkholderiales; family Burkholderiaceae_C; genus Rhodoferax. The sequence continues at coordinate 49 of CAIMHL010000017.1, read as the reverse complement.
GTGCGTAATAAGCAAGTAACTCAAGCCATGACGCTGCTGCAAGCCTTGC
>CAIMHL010000016.1 GCA_903840825.1 uncultured beta proteobacterium | reverse complement strand
TGCTGGCCTTCTCGGCCCTGCCCACGGCGTCAAGTTGCTATGTGCTGGCCGCCAAGATGGGGTATGACGGTGCGTACGTGGCGGGCTTGGTGACGCTATCCACGTTGTTGGGCATGCTCAGCTTGCCCTTTGCGCTGGGGGTTTTGAGGGGGATTTGAGGGGGAAGGGCTCGAAGGCAAGGCTTGTCCCTAAAGCGTTACGCTCCGGCAAGCGCGGGTTGGGGGTCAGAGCCCAATTTCGTTCTTGGTTTTATCTCGCCGGAAATAACGTGGTCCTGAATTGGGATCTGACCCCCAAGCCTCTTTTCTTGCTATTAAAAAAGAAGCTTTTTAAGCTAGTATTTATTAGCTCAGAAGCCAAAAGCCTTAAATCTCCAGCGCCCAGGAAATATGCTCTTGCAGCAAAGCGCTGGGGTGGTTTTGGCGGGCTATCAGCGCCTCCCGCAGACCCATACCAGCGACATCACCCATCGCCTTATCGGCCCCAGCGCGCAGGGCATTGCCCATGGCTACGGCAATATTGCGCAGCCAGCGCTCGTGCCCGATGCGGCGAATGGGGCTACCTTCTGTGAAGCGCAGAAACGCTTCTTCACTCCAGCCAAACAGCGTGGTCAATTGGCTGCCCGACAAGCCTTTTCGCTCGTCAAAATCTGGCAAAGCGCTGCGCTGGGCAAACTTGTTCCAGGGGCACACCAGTTGGCAATCGTCGCAGCCATAAATGCGGTTGCCGATTAGGGGGCGTAATTCCAGCGGAATCGGCCCTGCGTGCTCAATCGTCAAATAAGAAATACAGCGCCGGGCGTCCAGCCGGTAAGGCGCCACGATGGCCTGGGTCGGGCAAATGTCGATGCACGAGGTGCAACTACCGCAGTGCGACGTCACCGGCTCGGTCAGGGGCAAGGCCATGTCCACATAAATTTCACCCAAAAAGAACATCGACCCCGCCTCGCGGTTCAGCAGCAACGTGTGCTTGCCACGCCAGCCTTGCCCGCTGCGCTGTGCCAACTCGGCCTCCAATACCGGGGCTGAGTCGGTGAACACACGAAAACCCAGCGGCCCAATTTCTGCAGCAATGCGCTCACTCAGCTTTTGCAGCCGCGCTCGCAGCACCTTGTGGTAATCCCGCCCCCGGGCATACACCGACACAATGCCCTCGGTGGGCCGCGCCAGCCGACCCAGCTCGACGGCCTGCCAATCAGGCGGCGTGGCGGCGGGCAAATAATCCATGCGGGCGGTAATCACCCGCACCGTGCCGGGCACCAGCTCGGCGGGGCGGGCGCGTTTGAGCCCGTGCGAGGCCATGTACCCCATCTCGCCATGAAAGCCTTGGTCCAACCACGCGGATAATCCGGGTTCTGATGACGATAAATCCACCCCTGCCACGCCAATTTGAGAAAATCCCAGCTCACGGGCCCAGGCCTGAATGTTTGACAGCCAAAGGTTTGCGTTGATATGAATGTTGGAGTTGCTCACCCGCCCATTGTAAAAACTCTGCGCTGGCCCGATGAGACAGCCACGCAAGCCTTTGCGGCGGCCTTGGCCCAGTGCCCGGCGCTGCACCACGCTTTTATCGAGTTGCACGGGGACCTAGGCGCTGGCAAAACCACGCTGGTGCGCCATCTGCTGCGGGCACTCGGTGTGGCGGGCCGGGTCAAAAGCCCCACTTATGCGGTGGTTGAACCCTACGAATTGCCGTCACTCAACGTATGGCACTTTGACTTTTACCGCTTCTCAGACCCCCGCGAGTGGGAAGACGCCGGCTTTAGGGACCTCTTTGCCAGCCCCGGCCTCAAGCTGGCCGAGTGGCCCGAAAAAGCGGCAGGCTTTCTCCCGCTTGCTGATTTGGTGATTGCACTGGAAGCCCTGGACGACGACGAACGCCAAGTCACCCTCACGGCCCAAACCACCGCCGGCCTCGCCTTGATGCAAGCGGCCAGCCCCGCCCTGCCCGGCGGTGCCGCTTGAAGCTAGCACCATGAAACGCCGTCAGCTTTTAAAATCAGGCGCCCTGGTGCTGCTGCTGGGCACGCAGCACTTGGCCCGCGGCGCGTCGATTTTGGCGGTGCGCATCTGGCCGGCCCCCGACTACTCGCGGGTCACGATTGAGTCCGACACCCGACTCACTGCCAAACAGTTTTTTATTGCCAGCCCACCCCGGCTGGCGGTGGACATTGAGGGCATTGACCTCAACCCCGCCCTAAAGGAACTGGTGGCCAAAGTCGCCGCCAACGACCCCAACATTGCCGGCATTCGCGTTGCCCAAAATACCCCCGGCGTGGTGCGTCTGGTGATCGACCTCAAGCAAACCATTGCGCCTCAGGTCTTTAACTTGCCCCCCATTGCTGCTTATCAGCATCGCCTGGTGTTTGATTTGTACCCCACCCAAGTGGCCGACCCGCTCAGCGCCCTGATTGCCGAGCGCCTCAAAAGCAGCCCAGCGCCCGCACCAAATGCCCCGCCCGCCCCCGACCCTTTGGGAGATTTGATCGCCCAAAGAAATCCGACGCTGGCCCCCAAGCCCGATCTAACGACACCTACAACAATAGCTGCTCAAGCACGTATTCAGGGGCTCGGCGAGCTAAATAGCTTCAAAATACCTTTAGAGCCTAAGCTTGCTACAGCAACGCCGCCGCCCACACCGGCCACCCTGACGACGGCCAACCGCACCGACCGTCTGATCATCATCGCCCTCGACCCCGGCCACGGCGGCGAAGACCCCGGCGCCATCGGGCCTGGCGGCACGCGTGAAAAAGACGTGGTGCTGCGCCTGGCCCACCGCCTGCGCGATCGCATCAACGCCACCACCCTCAATGGCAACACCTTGCGCGCTTACGTGACGCGAGATGCCGATTTTTTTGTACCCCTGCACATCCGGGTGCAAAAGGCGCAGCGCGTGCAGGCCGACCTCTTTATCAGCATCCATGCCGATGCATTTTTTACCCCCCGCCCCCAAGGCGCCAGCGTCTTTGCCCTGAGCCAGGGCGCGGCTTCAAGCTCGGCGGCGCGTTGGATGGCCATGCAGGAAAACAAGGCCGACCAAGTGGGCGGTCTGAACATCAAGGTCAAAGACGCGCAGGTTAAACACGCCCTGTTTGACATGAGCACCACCGCCCAAATCAGCGACAGCCTCAAACTGGGCAGCGCCATGCTGGGTGAAATCGGACGCGTTGGCAAGCTGCACAAACCCCAGGTCGAGCAAGCCGGCTTTGCCGTACTCAAAGCGCCCGACATCCCCAGTGTGCTGGTCGAAGCCGCCTTCATCAGCAACCCCGAAGAAGAAGCCAAACTCAACAGCGACGCCTACCAAGACCAACTCGCCGACGCCCTGATGCGCGGCATAGAAGGCTACTTCTCCAAAAACCCACCGCTGGCGCGCAACCGGGCGGTGTAGCTGAGCTCCCGCTCCCGTCGTTGCGAGCGAAGCGCGGCAATCCATGACTTTTGACTCGGTACGGTGGATTGCCGCGTCGCTTCGCTCCTCGCAATGACGGGTGTGGTAGTGGCCTGTTGTGCGTCGCAGCGACGAGGTTTGGGGGTCAGATCCCAATTCAGGACAGTCCTGTTTCCGGGGAGCCACAACGCTCAACGAAATTGGGCTCTGACCCTCAAACCGCTGTGTCCGGAAAGCGCACTCGTGGGCCGCCGAATAGGGGTCAGAGCCCAATTTCGTTCTCTATTTTTTTCGCCGGAAACAGCGTTTTCCTGAATTGGGATCCGACCCCCATTCAGCTCTGTCACTGGCCTCGCAGCCTAGGCACTGACGAGACGGCGTTAAGCAGGCAAGCTCAAACTCAACGCCACATCCCGGTCAAACTGCTCTAGTGCGGTTTGCGTCAGCGCATCTTGGCTCCAGGCGATCAGGCTGGCGGGAGGCAAGGTAGCGGCACCAGCGCCGCAGGCTAGCAGGCGCGCCAGCACGTCGGGCGACTTGATACTCGCCGCTAACAGCAACGGACCTTGTCTTTGCACCGCCACGCAAGCGTCCATCAGCGCCCACACATCGCGCCCGTCAGCCGCCAGGCGGCCCACATAGGGCGCCACATAGGCCACGCCCAGGGACTGCGCCCACAAGAGTTGGACCGGGTTAGACAGCCCGGTGAGCAACACAGCTTGGCCGGCTTGCTGCACCGCCTCAATGCACGATAGCCACTCGGGGTGGCAAGGCAGTTTGATGGTCAAACACACATTCGCCTCGTCGGCTGCCGCTCGCAGCGGCCCCAGCCACTCCAGGGCCTGCACGGGATCAGACGAGGGCAATTGCAGCATCAACTCGGCCAAACCATGCTCGCCTGCGGCCTTGAGTAAATACAAATAGGTCGCCAGCGTCACCGGCAAACCCGCCTGAAAAACAAGGCTGGGGTTGGTCGTCACCCCCACCACGGGCGGGCAACCCACCGGCAAGGCCCAGGTGCTCACCTGAGCGGAATCGAGGTAAAGCTTCAAACTAAATCCTGCTTGAGAAAAATTTCTTTCACCGGGAAAAACTGCGAATGCAGCGGCAACAAAGACCCGCCCAAAGCGCGGGCATGCGCCCCCACTTGCCCAGCCACCACGGCAGGTGGGTACAGGCCTTCCAGGTTGTAGTGCTGCAAATGTTCTCGAGTCGCGTGAATCAGCGCCTCAATCAGGGCTTGGCCCAAAGAGCCATCAATCACCACCGCATCCAGGTCCACCAGAGCGGCCGAGCTTGCCACTGTCATGGCCAAAGCGCGGCTGGCCTGCTCCAACCAAGGCGTGGTCAAAGGGGCATAAGCGGCGTCCATGATGCTGTTGTTGTGCACCAGTTGCGGGTCAAGTCCTGCCGCTAGTAGCGCCTGCTCCAGCTGCCAGCCCGAGGCCAATTGCAACAATTGCGGCGGCTTCGAGGTGGCATCGCCCAGGCCAATCGGCATGGAACCAATGGCCCCGGCGTTGCCGCGCGCGCCCGAGACAATGTGCCCCGCCAGCACCAAACCACCGCCCACAAAGGTGCCAACAAAAACGTATAAAAAACTATCGAAACTACGGCCATGACCTTGCAGCATCTCGGCCATGCACGCCGCCGTGGTGTCTTTGGCAAACTGCACCGGTAAATCAGTCAGGGCTTGCACGGCGCCCAACAGGTCAATGTGCTCCCAGCGCACCAGCACCGAGCCCGCATCGCCGCCCAGCATATCGGCCCACTTGTCCAGCGACAAGGGTGCCGTCAGGCCAATGCCCACCGTACGCGCCCAATGCTCGCCCAACGTGGCCTGCATTTGCTCTAAGCCTTTTTTAATTTTGAGCAAGACCACATCCGGGTCGGGGTAGGGGTAGTTGAACTGCAGGCGGTGGCGTGGCTGGCCCAAAAAGTCAGACACCAGCACCTCCAGGCTGCGCCGCCCCACTTGCAGCCCCAGGCTAAATGCGCCGTCCGGGTTCAAGGCCATCGGCACCGAAGGCTGGCCAATTTTGCCGCGCACCCGCGCTTGCTTGATAAGCAAGCCATCGCCCTCCAACCGGTTGACGATGATGGACACCGTCTGGGTGGACAGCTGGGTGAGGCGCGCCAAATCGGCCTTGGGCATGGCACCGTGATGCCGGATAGCCTGCAACACAATGCGCTCATTGAACTGGCGCATTCCGGTGTGGTTGGAGCCACGCATCATGCGCGGGTCCCGAACGAAAGCACTCAAATCAGTCAAAACAAACCCGGGTTCAATTAAGAATCACACCCTTACAGAACATCGCATTGCCGTAGGCGGTGGCCTCGCCACTCTGAATGATCAGACTAGCGCCTTTGATTTTGTCATAGAAGGCATAACGCTCAATGCCCTCTACGCGCTTAGCCGTCCAGCCTTCAGCCACCACCAAATCCACCACCGCTTGGTGCGCGGGCGTGAGGTGGTCGGCAGGCTCAGCACACACGCGCATGTAAGCAGCCGGCTGCGCCACGTCCACCGCTAGCGGAATGACCGACAAAACCGCCTTGCTCACCCGCGCCAAGCTGTTGCCCGGCAAACGAACCACCGGCTTGCCGTGGCTCAGGTATTGGGCGGTAAAGTTATCGTCCACCACCGCCACCCACTCACCGTGGCCCATCGCGCTCAGGTGCATCAGCAACTCCGGCGTCAACAGGGGGTCAATTCCCTTCAGCATGTCACAGCCTCCTCAGCGGGCAGGTTGGCGGGATCAATAGCACCAGTGATCAGGCCGACAATTTCTTCCGGGCTGGTCTGGCTGGTGAGGCGGCTGCAAATAATGCGGCCTTGGCGAAACACCCAAATGCGGTCCACCAAGTCGAACACCTGGCGCAGGTTGTGGCTGATGATGATCAGCGGAATGCCCTTTTCTTTCAGGCCCTTGATGATCAGCTCCACGCGGGCCGTCTCGGCCACGCCTAAAGCGGCGGTGGGCTCGTCCAGAATAATCAGCTTTTTGGCAAAACCAGCGGCACGGGCAATGGCCACGCATTGGCGCTGCCCGCCCGACATACCGCGCAGGCTCTCAGACATGTCCTGAATTTTGACGCCGGTGGTGGCCAGCATGGCGGTGGACTTCTCGCGCATCGCCTTGTGGTTCAGGATAGAGAGTGGCCCCAGGTTGATGTGGGTGAGCTCGCGGCCCAAGAAAATATTGGCCGGCACATCCAGGTCTTCGGCCAGCGCCAGGGTTTGGTACACCGTCTCAATGCCCTGCTCGCGCGCATCGAGCGGCGAGGAGAAGCTGACCTTTTCACCGTCCAAGCGAATATCGCCCGTATTGGGCTGCTCCACGCCGGTGATCAGGCGCACAAAAGTGCTTTTACCGGCGCCGTTGTCACCCACAATAGCGGCGTGCTCGCCGGGCATCAGGCTAAAACCGGCATCGGTCAAGGCTTTAACGCCGCCGTAGTGTTTGGTCAGGCTGCTGATCTGCAGCACAGGTTGTTTGGTCGTCATATCAGGCTCAATTAAAAAAACTTCAGGACAGAGCATGCCAGAAAAATCGGGTTTTCTCAATTAGTAAAACCCCTAGGTTTATTTAGTCAGTGTTTCTGGTTTAATTCACATCTAGCAATTTGCAGCTATTCCACTGCTCTGCTAACTTCAACTTAAATAACTGAGACAGACACATGAGCACGAAACGCACCTTGGGCCGTCTGGCCATCGCATCCGCCATTGCGGCAACACTATTTGCTTGCGGGAAAAAAGAAGAACCAGCAACAGTAGCAGTTCCAGCACCCGCTTCAAAACCTGCCAGCGAACTCACCATTGCCTACATCACCAACGGCAACACCAACGAAGGTTGGACCTTGATCAATGGCGGGGCCAAAGCCGCTGGCCAAACAGCGGGCGTGAAGTTCATCGAACTCGCGGCTGAAAAAGGCGAGTTGTCCAAGCAATTGGCTATCGTGGAAGACATGATCACCCGCAAAGTGAACGCTATCGCGATCGCGCCTGTGGACAGCGCCGG
>CAIMHL010000015.1 GCA_903840825.1 uncultured beta proteobacterium | reverse complement strand
GCCGATCTGTCGCATATAAGTGCGCAAGGCAGCGACCACAGCGTTCGGGTCGCCACCATTCACGTTGATATTGACAGTGTTGCCACCCATGCCACCACCAGCGTTAGGGCCAGTCAAGGGAATCACGGCCTCGGGACCGCGCTCGCCTATGAGGGCCAGCGTTGGCGAATTAACGATGCCTCCATTTGCAAGCATTGGAATATTGGGCACGTCGAAGCCTTTGCCACCGAGACCAGGCACCCATTTCGGAACTTCAAAAGACAACTTGCCAATCGTGTTATTCCACAGTGTTGCAATGCCGTTAAAGATTGCTTTATAGACACCCATGACAAATGACAGATAAGTGGTGATGGCGTCCATGCCACCCTTTATGCCTGCTTTTATTGCCCCAAATACAGCGTCAACAATGTCACGGAACGCATCAAATTTCTTGTAAGCAATGACCAAACCAATGACCAAGCCAGCAATGGCAAGAGCAAAAAGCACTATTGGGTTAGCGGCCATGACAGCGTTGAATAGTCCTTGAATCACAGTAAAGGCTTTTGTGGCTGCAGCCCATGCGGTCATTGCAGCGTTAGTGATCACAATGGCAGCTGCGATACCACCAATGACGCCGGCAATGGTTACGAACACTGTGGAGTTTTCAGCAGCCCAAGAACCCATGGCAGTTAAGAAAGGCAAGACGGCTTCGATGGCTGGCAGAAGTGCCGCGCCGATTGACTCTTTGGTTTCGGCCAATGCAACACCAAGACGTTTGAATTGTCCCTGTGCAGTGTTAGCGGCTTCAGATGCAGCGCCACCAGTGGTGACACCGATAGCGGTCATGACTTCTTCAAAGGTTGCGCCGTCTTTGATCATCTGACGATATTCAGGAGCCAACTTTGCTAGAGCCGCAAGGTTCCCTCCATACGCTTTTTCGAGGCTGGCCGTGACAGCGGAAAGGGGCTTGCCTGTGCTGGCCGCTATGTCCATAGCAGCAGTGGCTAGTTTCTGTGCGTCCTCAACTGACGAAGTGGCTTTCGCCAAACGACCAAGTGCCGGGCGTAGTTCGTCATCAGTAATTCCAAGCAACTTGCCCTGAGTGCTAATCCAATCCTCATTGGCCGCAATTTGAGCGTCAGTTGCATTCGTGGCTTTCTTCAACGTGTTAGCCAAAAGGTTCTGTGCAGCGTCATCCTCAATGGCACCCTTGGTGGCATCACCCAAAGCGACAGCCAAACCTGCTAATGCAATGCCAGCAGGGACGGCTGCTTTCTTAATTGCAAATTGGGCCTTCTGCCCGTTTGTCTCTAACTGCTTAAACTGCGCAATGGCTTTGTTGATACCAGCGCCATCAAATTCGCTGATAATTGGAATGGTGATGGCCATCAGATTCTCCCGTTATTGCCGGTCATCTTCATGACTCGATTCACTAAGTCGCGCACTTCTTTGTCCACTAAATCTTTTTGGGCTTCATACGCTCGCCAAATTACGCGAGACGGAGGCCCATATTTAGCCTGTAAAGACTGGGACAGATTGCCTTTACGCGCCATGTCAAACAGGGTAGCCTGCGGCCCACCCCACCTGATGCCAAAGGTTGCAAGGTTCTGACGGAAACCGCCGGGTGCATCTCGAATCTTTTTGCCACTGGTAAACGCCTTTAAGTTCTTGTTGACTTTCTTTGCGTCCCACTTCATGAGTTCAGCGCCACTCTTGCCAGTCCAAGAACGTTCCATACCTGAAAGCGGTGCATCATAAGGAATGTTGCGTCGAGCCTCAACTAGCACAGGGTCAACAATTGCCTTGAAATCAGTGGTGATTTGGCGACGAAGTTTCTTGTCAATCTTGTTCAGCTGCGCCAGCGCATCTTTTAATCCGACAACTTCAATAGGCCCGAGTTCACTGGTCATTTGCGTCGTGCTTTGTTTATAACGTCAATGACTGTGTTCATGTCTTGAATCTCAAATGGTATTTGTGGAGGCCACCACCCAGTTTCAACCAGCAGTTCTGCTAGTGATCGTGAGTAGGTGCCTCCTCGATGGGGTTTGTTGGTTCGTCCGATATAACTTCAATAGCAACCAGTTTCTTGACGTAATCGTCAAAGATGGCTGGAACCGTGATGCCGTGAACCTTGCAGGATTCGAAAGCCATGAACGCTAAGTCTTCAAGTCCTACGCCTGTAGCGAGGTTGGAGGCTTTTTGTTTGAACTTTCGTTCCCAAGCGATTATGACGTAGAGGTTTGTTTTGACCTCATAGGTCGTTTGGTCTGTGGTTACTTTGAGCGTGAGTTGCATTGTGTTTTTTTCTGTTTAAGGGGCGGTGATGTCGCGTACCCAAGTTCCCCCGGTACCCGAAATTTCGACAGTGGCTAATTCGCCCACAGTTGAGTTAATCGGTGTAAACGATGAAATCATTAAATTGGAAATCACGTATTCGGGATTACTGGCAGACTCAGTAGTGCCTGATGGCGAGATGGTCAGAATCGTTGTGCCTGTGCCGACGCATGAAGCAAGGATGGCCTCAACTTCGCTTGTGCCGTAACTAAGGAACAAAGTTGCGCTGACTTCTACAGATTGAAGGCCGCCAGTGAAACGGTGTCCAGTATCGCCAAAAGCCGTTGACTCAAGCGAGTCCTGACCAATTGTCAAAGTGACTTGGTTGGCCTGATCTGACAGGTCGGTTGTTGTAGCGCCTTGAGTAATGCTGATAGTTGCGTTGGATAGGAATGTTGTTGTTGCCATTGGTGGCTCCTTTTTCTAGTTGCGCCGTACTGCTACGGCAACGGTCATGTCATAGCAAGGAAGCATCTGCTCGCCGTATGAAGCGAGAGATGGCCTTCCGTCCACTATGGCGATAGGTGAGTTCATAATTGTGTCAACCGTGGTCATCAGGTAATCGCCCGAGTCTTGGTTGCCCGGAGGCCCAGCAAGAACACGAATGACTAGCCGAATGTCGCCCACGTTGTATGTAAAAGCATCGAGCGTTGGAAGTTCAATCATCACTGACAATGGTCGGGCGTTGCGTGGGTCTGTGACTGGTTTCAGTCCTAGAGCGGTGAGTGCGGTTTTTGTGGCCGTTACCGCTTCAGCAAGAATGCCTGTTGCAGCCATTAGGCGACCTGTGGCCTTCCGCAACCAAGCAGCTGCATAATCTGACCAAGGGACATGGTTGGGGTGCCCATGCCCATTGAGTCAAAAGATGCGTAGCCGTCAACAGCGCCACGAGAGCGATATTGGGTGGCTGCATACATGATTGTTCCTAGTTTGGCTGCGCCGTCAGGAGCCGTTGTAAGGCTGTCTGTGTAGCCAGCCTCTCTACGCTTGCGGAATGCCCAAGAGTTAGCCGCTGAGACGCATACAGCAATGAATGCGGTGTCATTGGCCGTAGCGACCTCGATGCCGAGCCAACTGGTTACATCCGAACTTGACACCCAACTTGGGCTGGGCGTAAAAGTGACTGTGCCAGTGGCAACTGAACGCTCGAAGTCCGTCCCAGTGTTCTTGTAGATGAACTGGTTTTCCATGATGACGTTGTAATCAAAGAGCAGATCGCCCTCATCAGAAACGCCAATGAATTCGTAAGGCTCGGTAGAGATGACAGTGTGTGTCCCGCTAAAGCCGTGGTCGGCTCCCGCCACCACTACCGAGTCTTGCGATTGAATGTCCGTGTCAACGAAAGTCTGCAACACGGCATAGTTATCTAGTCGCGTGTGAAATGCGAGGTTGAAACTAGCCATGATGCAATGCTTTCTAGATTGTCTTTATCAGACGATTGTTGCCTTGACGAACTTGCTTGAGTCAATCATCAAAGTTGCGAAGTAACCGCGGAAAGCGATTGTGCGGCTCATTGTTGACGGAACATCAATGCTGAGGGCACCCTTCTGCTGTTCGAAGATTTCGAAGCCTGAAGCGTCACCAGCAATAAGTGTGTTGTCAGCGAAGTTGCGGTCAACAACAACCTGCAAGCCAAAGGCGTAACCGTTGTCTTGTCCCGGTGTCAAATTACCAAATGCGTTCATAGGCCCAACTTGTGGGAACAATGGACGGTCTGCTGTGTCGCTAAGACGGCCAAGGCGACGCCACATGAGTGGGTCAACGAACAAGTGCGTTGGCAAGTTGCCGTTTGAACCGCTGAGGATGGTCTGCGCTGCGCCATAAATCCAGTCAGCCCAAGTTGCGGGGTCGTCGTAACTTGCGTCATCAAAGTTCTGAGTGACTGATGCACCAGCAACAAGAGCGTCTGCAGCGACGTTGTCTGTTTGGTTTGCGTAGATGCGAGCCATGTCATCAAGAACAAGTCCGATGATCTCGGGTTGGGACCAATCGATGGATTGTTCGGACAAGGTTACATATCCACCGTACGCGGCTTTTGTGACTTGGTTGTCTGTCACCACAAAAGTGCCTGACTGGAGAGCAGCGTTTTCTGCCGACTGAACTGCAATTGAAGTGTGGGTGGTTACTTCAGGACGGATAAATACTTTTCCGCCTTGTGGCATTGCTTTT
>CAIMHL010000014.1 GCA_903840825.1 uncultured beta proteobacterium | reverse complement strand
GAACTCACGCTTGGAGGAGTTGTTGCCGCATCGCTGGGTGGCGCCGACTTCTAGCTGACCTGTAGCGAATCGGCAAGATGGGTTGGCCGTGCGCTTACGGTACATCGGGTCGCCGCTGGGGCCAAACAACAGACCGCGCAGCAGTGCGTCTGTGCTCTCGCGCGTTTGAGTGTCCACTGACCGCACATGCGAGTCGCGCGCCAGCACTTCATGCACCTGACCCCACAGACCATGGTCAATGATGGGTGCGTGTGCGCCCGGGAACCAGCTGCCCTTGTGCGACAACTCGCCAAGATAAATGCGATTGCGCAGCAGCTTGTACAGGTACTTCCGGTCCACCTGGGTGCCACTGCGCACCTGTCCGTCTTGGGTCGTCCAGGCTTTGGTGGTGATGCCCTCGCTGGCCAAGCCCTGCGCGATGCGTGTCGGTGACCCAATCGAGAGCATTTCGCCAAAGATGCGGCGCACCAAATCAGCCTCAGTCTCGTTGACCACCAGCAACCGGCTGGCCACGTCGTAGCCCAAGGGCGGCACACCGCCCATCCACAGTCCCTTGCGTTTGCTGGCGGCAATTTTGTCGCGGATCCGCTCGCCGGTGACTTCCCGCTCAAATTGGGCAAACGACAGCAGCACGTTGAGCATCAAGCGCCCCATGGACGTGGTGGTGTTGAACTGCTGGGTGACGGATACGAATGTCACCCCCTGGCGCTCAAACACTTCGACCATTTTGGAGAAGTCGGCCAGGCTGCGGGTGAGTCGGTCAATTTTGTAGACCACCACAATGTCGACCAAGCCGCGCTCAATGTCAGCCATCAGTCGTTTGAGTCCGGGTCGCTCGGTGTTGCCGCCAGAAAACCCGGGGTCGTCGTAGTCGTCCACCACAGGAATCCAGCCTTCTGAGCGTTGACTGGCAACATAGGCTTGGCCGGATTCCTTCTGCGCATCAATGGAGTTGAATTCCTGCATCAACCGCTCGTCAGACGAGACCCTGCAATACACGGCGCACCGCTTGCGCGGCTTGGGTGATGCGATTTGGGTGGTGGTATTCATGCCACCTCCTTGCGGTTGGTTTTGAGACCAAAAAACAGTGGCCCAGACCATGGGGTGCCAGAGATGTGCCTGGCCACAGCAGACAGGCTTTTGAAAAACTTGCCTTCATATTCAAAAGTGCCCTCGGCGGTCACCGTCACTTTGTAGTCACGGTCGCCCCATTCGCGCAGCAAAACAGTGCCAGGTGCCAGTTCAATGTCGCGGGCAATCTGCCTGCTCTTGATCTTGGAGTGGCGTATGCCAATGTTGATCAGTCGGCGCTGTGTTTCCACGGGCAGACCGCCAAACGCCTGTTCCTGCAGCTTGTAGGCGACACGAGACTCCAGGTACTTGCGGTTGGGGTTTTCCGGGCGGCGCTTAAAAAACCGATCCCACAATGTCCACAGGTCTGGCATTGGTAGGCTGGACAGCGCGGCCACTTGGGCGGCCACAGAGGTGGTGGTGTCATTCATTTGGAACTCCTCAGGTGATAGGGGTTCGTATGAACGCGCTGGTCGGGCATAAAGCCAAGTCCAACTTGTCTTTCATTTTGATCTGTCGCGGCCTGGCCACTGGCATGTGTACGCACAATGGCGGCGGCCAGGATGGATGTGATCTCGGCCGCGCGCTGGCGCGCTGACATCTGTTCGGGGGGAATGAGTTTGATTGGTTTCATGGGTTGCAAAGGGCATTTGAAATACCCAGAAATCATGATTCAAATCTTCCAAGACGATGGGTAACGTAGGGCAACAGAGGGTAATCGGATGAAGATTTTTGGACTTGTGCTGGCGCTGATCGTGGCCTTTGGCCCAGCTGGTGCCGCGGTGCTGACCGGCCACGTTGTCGGGGTCGCGGACGGCGACACCATCACGGTGCTTGATGCCTCAAAGGTACAGCACAAAATTCGTGTCGCTGGCATTGATGCGCCCGAGAAAAAACAGCCCTTTGGCCAGGTTTCCAAAGAGAACTTGTCGCGACTTGTTTTCAACAAAGAGGTCGACATCGAGTGGACAAAGCATGATCGGTACAAACGCATCGTCGGCAAAGTGCTGGTGGCGTCGCCCAACTGCTCAAGCGCATGTTCCCGAACATTCGATGCGGGCTTGAGTCAGGTGAATGCCGGTCTGGCCTGGTGGTACCGCAAGTACTCCAAAGAGCAGCCCGGCGATGACAGGCCTAAATATGAGCAAGCCGAGCAAGACGCCCAATCACGCCGCCAAGGGCTGTGGGGGGACAAGGCGCCGATTGCGCCGTGGGACTGGAGAAAGGGTGACCATGGATGATCTGTTTCCAACCACTGTCGATGCCGCGGTTCGGTTGTTACAGACCATGGTTCCAGATGACGAGCAAGCCAAGATCGCTGCGATGCCCGAGGACGACTTGATCAATTTGGATTTAGGTTTGGGGCTGTGGATCCGCAACAACCTGGGCTTCTATGATGGCAACACCCGATTGCTCCGCGATTCGGGTAAGGAAAGTCCCGACGATGCGAGCTTTTCCATCATTCACGCATTTTGGCAACAGCTTCGCTGCGGGCTGCCAAGAATTCATTGAAAATTTCGGCAATGTGCATTTTGAGGTTGGCGCGGGAGAAAACCAATGTTGAAGCTGATTCACGGACATGGTTGGAAGCCGGCTAAAGACACATACCGGTAGTAGCGGTTTGCGATTTGCCTGCTCCAGAGCGGCCAATGGCAACCAGTAATTAGCGGACGGCGATATTGCGAACATTTCATCAAAGCGGGCACCAGCCAATGACCAGGGTCCGACATTGGAGCCAGTTGCCGCATTGCGGACATTGGGCGAATCGAATTCTCAAGG
>CAIMHL010000013.1 GCA_903840825.1 uncultured beta proteobacterium | reverse complement strand
GTCAAACACGTCGCTCAGCGACATGGGGCTGAGTTGAAAATAGAGAGTCTGCTGGGCAAAGGCTCAACCTTCACTATCATTTTCCCTGCCAGTCGACTCAGGCCCCTGACAAGTTAGTCTCACGCCAAGGTTCCCGACCAGACGTCCAAATTTGTCAGAGAGCCGCTCGGGGAGCCCGCCGGAAAAGCACCAATGTCTCGGCTTGATCCGAGGGGTGCCGCACCATGTCCGCCACTATCCAAAGGGGTGGTTTTGCCGACAAATTAAGTGAAGCTAAGTTTCTTTTGTCCATAATCAACCATGGGCATTGCTCCTCAGAACCTGTGTTGACCAGGTTCAGCTGGCCATGAAATTTCAAGGCGGCTAACTGGCTACGGCTAAGTCCTTGCGTTTCAAGGCAAGGAGCGTCCTTGACCACCCGAACAACGCGCTGCACCAGAGGGCTGTAGCTGCGTGCGTAGTCCAGCAAAGGCAACCACAAGGTCATCAGCAGCAGCCAGCACAAGGCCGCACCACCTGCGGGTAAAACAAGACTTTTCCAAATGGCTGCGCGGTGCCTACCTATACGCCATTTAGTGAGCCAAGCCCATGCTAGTGTTGCTAGAGTAGCTATTAAAAAAGTAGCAATTGAAAAACTATGCTCAAACCCTGGGGCCAACCGCGCTACGTTAGCAGCCGGTTGCTGGGGCACCCCTGTTTGAAGGGCGATCCAAACGACCCAGATGACCAAGGCGCAGCCTGTAAAAAAGAGCAGTGTGAACCAGTCGATCAGTGCCGCCACACTTCGTCCAAGCGTTGGTAAGGAAAAGGCAGCGAGGGCGGCGAGCGCTGGCAATGCCAGTAAAAGCGAGCGGTCGGCCGAGGCCGTGGTGAATGTAGCTACCAGAGACAAGCTGACAAACCACAGGGGGAGCGCGAGGTGCCTGCCAAGCACACCTTGGCGAATTAATTGGTGTCGCCAACGCCACAAGGTCCAAAGTGCCAAGGGCCAGGCAGGCCAGGTAAACCACATAAGCAGGCGTCCCAAGCTACGCCACTCTTGCCCAGTGGACTCAGGAAATTCAATGCGCCAGCGCCACAAATCCAGAAAGCTCGACAATGCCATGACGGCGCAGGTGACGAGCAAAATGCTCAGGGCCATCCGTAGCTTGCTTCGTAGAGATTCGGGTTCTGGGGCGCGTATCAGCAAGTAAATGATGGCGCTGCCGGTGCCAATCAGCGCGGCCATCGTGGGCGCGCCAGACAAGGCCAGTCCAGCCAGACCGGCAATGCCAGCCAGCTTCGGCGTCACGGTTCGGTAGGGCAGGGCCGCGAGTGCGTAGAAAGTCAGTGCGGTAAAACACAGTTGCGCTAGGGCAGGCGTTGTCTCATGGGAGAGTTGTGCCAACCCCAGGCAAGCAATAAAGGCCAGTAAGCCTCCATCCGCCAAGGCGCGGGCATAGTCTGGCGGCAAGGCCTCGCCGCCAAACGCAAAGGCGACAGGTTGTGCCTCTGGGCTTCGGGCTAAATAGTAGGTGCCGTACCAAGTGGCCATCAAGGTCAAAACAAGAAGCAGCAGAAAAGGAATTCTTGCAGCCAGGTCTGGTGAAACCCAAGCGGGTGCTACTTGCATGGCCCACGCCCCTAGCCAGTAGGGCAAAAGCGCATCGACTTCAGGTGCCAAGCCAAGTAACTTGGGGGCAAACCAGTCGCTGACGCCCAGCGCAAGCTCTGCCATGTAGCCAAATGCGGTGATGTCCGCCCCTTTCCACGGCCCTCGTCCAATGAATCCAGGCAACACGTAGGCAAGGCAGAACAGCAGCAGCGCGGCCCGAGGCAAGCGCCTGACGGCCCCTTGCGAAACGATGGCGGGGGTGGGGTAGTTCACACTAAATAGTTACGCTGAATAAATGGTGCCTATGCAATATGGGGCATGGTAATGCATGGCAAGCCAAAGAAAAAAGGCAGCTCGGTAAACCGGGCTGCCTTTGGCTAGAAGCGTGGTCTGCTTGATTAGGCAGCAGCAACTTCAGCTGTTTTGGTTTTGCCAAAACGATTGCGGAAACGCTCAACACGTCCACCCATGTTGTCCACAGATTTTTGTGTGCCCGTGTAGAACGGGTGTGACTCGCTGGAGGTGTCCAGCTTGTACAGTGGCAACTCGCGGCCGTCTTCCATCTTGATCATCTCTTTGGCGTTAGCGCAAGAGCGAGTCACGAATTTGAATCCATTGGACAGGTCCATGAAGCAAACTTCGCGGTAATTGGGGTGAATGCCTTCTTTCATATTTTCTCCATCAGTTGCGCTAGCCGCGTTGAGCCCTTAAGCAAACCTTTGCTTAAGTAAAAAATCCAACGTACTTGTCGCGTAAAACCATCAATTATAGCTTAGCCGCCCCGACGCATCATGTCGAAAAACTCGCCGTTGGTTTTGGTGGCGCGCATTTGCTTGAGCACCATTTCCATGGATTCAACTTCATCCATGTTGTACAAAAATTGGCGCAGGATACGGGTCTTTTGCAAAATATCGGGGGCCAGCAGCAACTCTTCGCGGCGCGTACCGCTGCGGTTGAGTTGAATGGAGGGGAACACCCGTTTTTCGTAAAGGCGACGGTCTAAGTGAATTTCACTGTTGCCCGTGCCCTTGAACTCTTCAAAAATGACCTCATCCATACGGCTACCGGTATCTACCAGTGCCGTGGCAATGATGGTCAGTGAGCCGCCTTCTTCTACATTGCGTGCAGCGCCCAGGAATCGTTTGGGGCGTTGCAGTGCATTGGAGTCCACACCACCGGTCAATACTTTGCCGGAGGAGGGCACCACGTTGTTGTAAGCGCGCGCCAGACGGGTGATGGAGTCCAGCAAAATCACGACGTCTTTTTTCAACTCGACCAAGCGCTTGGCGCGCTCAATCACCATTTCAGCCACGTGAACGTGGCGCGCAGCGGGTTCGTCAAACGTGGAGGCGATCACTTCGCCCTTCACGGTGCGCTGCATCTCGGTCACTTCTTCGGGACGCTCGTCAATGAGCAACACCATCATGTGGCTGTTCGGGTAATTAGCCGAAATGGCGTGCGCAATGTGCTGCATCATCACGGTTTTTCCGCTTTTTGGCGGTGCGACCAGCAAGGCGCGCTGGCCTTTGCCAATGGGCGCGATGATGTCGATGACACGGCTGGTGATGTTTTCTTCGGACTTGATGCTGTCACGTTCCAAGCGCATCTGCTCGTTGGGGAACAGGGGCGTCAAGTTCTCGAACATGACCTTGTGTTTGTTTTCTTCAGGGCCGCCGCCGTTCACTTTGTCCAGCTTGTTCAAAGCAAAGTAGCGCTCGCCATCTTTAGGGGTGCGGACTTCGCCTTCAATCATGTCACCGGTGTGAAGATTGAAGCGGCGAACCTGGCTGGGACTGATGTAAATATCATCCGTCGAAGCGGTGTAGCTGGTGTCGGGGCTGCGCAAAAAACCAAAACCGTCTGGCAAAATTTCCAGTACACCATCCGCAATGATCTGCTCTCCCGTGCGGGCGCGTTTTTTAATGATCGCAAACATAAGCTCTTGCTTGCGCATGCGGCCCGTGTTTTCAATTTCAAGTTCTTCGGCTTGTTTGAGGACTTCGGACACATGCAGTGCCTTGAGTTCGTTTAAGTGCATGGAATGACCCAGAAAGGGAGTTGAACGAAATGCAGGGGGAGGTTTTGTGAGAGGCTGTAATTTGGCCTCTGCCTCAGGTTTTAAGCCGAGAACTTGAATCGTCTCGGGGTAAGAGACTATTAAGTTTTTGGATTATGACAGGAAAAAAGAGGCCAACTTGGTACGCAAGAAGCCTCTTTGAGTCTAAAACAGCAAATATTCACATTAAATACCGGGGGAGACCCCGGTATTTAGAACTTATCAGGCCAGTTGCTCGTCAATAAACGCCGTCATTTGAGCTTTGCTCATGGCGCCTACTTTGGTGGCAGCCAATTTACCGTCTTTAAAAAGCATCAAAGTGGGAATGCCGCGAATGCCGAACTTGGCGGGAATATCGCGGTTTTCATCCACATTCATCTTGGCCACTTGGAGCTTGCCTTCAAAAGCAGTGGAGACGTCATCCAAAATGGGGGCAATCATTTTGCAAGGACCGCACCATTCGGCCCAGTAGTCAACCAACACGGGCAAAGTTGACTGCAAGACGTCGGCTTCGAAAGACGCGTCGGACACATGTTTGATAAGTTCGCTGGCCATGGTTTATTTCCTGAGAGAGTGGTCGGTAAAGGTAAAGTGGGGAAATTGTGACAGAAACCAAGCCCCTTCAACGAATGACATGCTCCTATGGCTGAAATAGAAAAAAAACATCATGCGGAAATCGTCTGGGACGACCTGATGGGTCAAATTCATGGCGAACTGCTGCGCCGTCAACTCCACCCCTCTCAGGTGGTCGTTTTACTGCCCTACGCCCAACTCATCGGGGCGGCGCGCAGTGCCTGGCTGCGGGTACAAGCGCAGCGGGATGCCGGGCAAAGCCTGTCGGCCTATTTTCTGCCTCGCTTTGAGACCACCATGAACTGGACCCTCAGTCTGGGGGCCAGCGAACTCAGTGGTGATGACCTTCGTCAAGATGCCGCTCGCGATATTCTGACCGCAGCATCTCTACTGAAACGGGCTGGGCTTGATGCGCACGAGAGCATCCTGGCTTCACGTTTGCTTGAGGCCGCCAATAGCCTGGCTCGCCAAGCCGCATCGATAGCGCCCGATGAACGTGCCACTTGGGGGCTTGAGCTGACCAGTCAGTTGGTAAGTGGCATGGCAGCACCTGTCCTGGCTTTGGAGGCTGCCACTGCCCAATTGGCGTTGGCTTGGGTGGCGCATTCAAGTTATGCCTCAGACCCCGTTTTTTCAGCCCAACCCCAATTGCTGGTGATGCTGAGTGGATTTCAGGCTGAGCCCATGACGCAGGCCTTAAAAATAGCATTAGGCGATGTGGCTATGGTCTTGTCACTGGTCCCCGTTCTTGACGACTCAGCCCACTTTGACCCTGAGCCCGGCAAGCTGGCCTTCCATGCGGCAACTGATGCCGAAGACGAGGCGCACCGGGCAGCCGCTTGCGTGTTGACCCATTTGGCCGAAGGCCGAAGCCCGGTGGCTCTGGTGGCGCAAGACCGGGTGCTGACGCGGCGGGTTAGTGCGTTGTTGAGCGATAGCGATGTAGCCATTCAGGATGAAACCGGCTGGAAGCTCTCGACCACGCGCGCCGCCGCCTCGCTCATGGGCCTGCTGCGTGCGTTGGTGTGGGATGCTTCTACCGACAGTGTTCTGGACTGGCTTAAAAATTCGCCCGCTTTTGCTGCCATGGGTTTGGTTGATGCCGAAATGTCGTGGCGTCGCTTGGGCGTGCGTGACTGGCGTTCAGTGCCAACTGACACCGACTTGGTCAAAACGGTTCAGGCGCTGCGGGCGCGCCTGCAGACTAGCCGCCCGTTGACGCGCTGGCTGGCTGATTTGCGTGTGGCTTTGCAAACCTCAGGCCAATGGGCCGGGCTTCAACTAGACCCCGCCGGCCAAGACATGCTGGTCGCCCTGCGCTTGCATGAGGGGGCCGAGATGGAGTTTGCTGACTTTACCCCGCCGATGACGCTGCCTGCTTTCACGGCTTGGCTGGGACAAACGATGGAAGCCCAAACCTTTTCACCCCAATACCCGGCCGATGCCAGTCGGGGCCAGGTGGTGATTTTGCCCTTGAGCCAGTTGCTCGGTCGCACTTTTGCTGCCATGGTGTTGCCGGGCTGCGACGAGATTCGCTTGCCCATGTCGCCAGAGCCACCCGGCATGTGGACACCCGAACAGCGCACGCTCTTGGGTTTGCCGTCCCGCGTGCAATTGGCCGAGGCTACCCAGGCGTCTTGGTACTACGGCCTGCAGTTTCCCCGCGTAGACCTGCTCTGGCGGCTGAGCGAAGGCGGCGAGCAACTCATGGCCAGTGGCTTTGTTCAAGCCCTGCAGCTTCAGTTGGCCCCAGCTTTGGCGGCTGATCCGCGCGCGTTGCGTCAGGTTGAGTGCCAGCCCGGTGTCATGCCGCAACCCAGTGGCCAGGCGCTGCCCGTGAGCCGCCTCTCGAGCACCGCTTATGAAGACCTGCGTCGCTGTCCCTACCGCTTTTTTGCACTGCGCCAACTCAAACTGCAAACCACTGATGAGCTGGAGTCCGAGTTGGGCAAGCGTGATTTTGGCAACTGGTTGCACAGTGTGCTCAAATTTTTTCATGAGGCACTTAAACAGGCACCAAGCCATGACAGCCAAGTTAGAGAAGCTATGATTAACAGAGCATCCGAGAAAGCCACGCTGGCGCTGGGTTTGTCCGATAGCGAGTTTTTGCCCTTTGCGGCGACCTGGCCCCGTGTGCGCACGGGTTATTTGGCATGGTTGGTCGGGCATGAGGCCAGCGGCGCTTATTTTGACGAGGCCGAAGCGTGGAAAGAAACGCCGATGGGGAGCCTGACCCTGGTCGGCAAAATTGACCGCATCGACCTCCTGGCCGACGGAAGCGCTCTGGTGATGGACTACAAAACCGAGGCCAAAACCAAGACCGCTGAGCGCATCAAAGACGCTCAGGAAGACACGCAACTGGCTTTCTATGCCGCCCTCCTGACGGATGACACCTTGGCCGCTGCCTATGTCAATGTGGGCGACGGCGTGGGCAAAGACGCCACTAAAACGTATCAGCAATCCGAGGTGGTCGCATTGCGTGACCAGTTGCTTGAAAGTATCACATCAGACATGGCGCAGATAGCCCAAGGGGCTGCGATGCCTGCTCTGGGCGAGGGCGTCGCTTGTGATTTTTGTGCCGCCCGCGGCCTGTGTCGAAAAGATTTCTGGGAAGTTAACTAGCCATGAACAGCCAACCCGCCTACATGCACAACGGCCAATGGGTCAGTGCGGAGGCCTTTTATAAAATTGCGTGCGACCCGCGCCGCAGCGTCGCGGTCGAGGCCTGCGCAGGTGCTGGCAAAACCTGGATGCTGGTCTCGCGCATCGTGCGCGCACTGCTTGATGGCGTGGACGCCCAGAGTGGCACGCTGGCCTTGCAGCCGCATGAGATTTTGGCCATCACCTTCACCAAGCGTGCCGCCAGCGAAATGCGAGAGCGCCTGTACAAGTGGTTGTCAGACTTTTCCAGCGCTTCGCCTGAGGTCTTGCGCCAAGAGTTACAAAATCGGGGCGTTTTAATAAAAAATGAACCGCAAGCCACGTCGGCGTTGCTTGAGCAGCTATCAAATTTATACAAAACCATTTTAAGCAACGGGCGCCAGGTTCAGGTGCGCACCTTTCACAGCTGGTTTGCCGCCTTGCTGCGCAGTGCACCCTTGTCGGTTTTGACCCTCATGGAACTGCCTGCCAATTACGAATTGCTTGAAGACGATGCGCCAGCCAAAGCGCTGGTTTGGCGCCGCTTTTACGCCGCTTTGGTCGCGGGGGCTGCCGATGAGGGTGATACCTCAACCGCGCTGAAAGCCGATTTTGAAGCCGTCGTGTTGGCTTACGGCCGATCGCAAACTGAGAAAGCCCTGCAAACCGCGCTCGACAAGCGCACCGAGTTTGCCTTGGCCGATGCGCAGGGCGTGGTGGCCGAGTCGGTGCTGCATTTTTGCGACCAGTACCCCGACTTTGCTTGGCTGGCTGATCCCGATGACTTTATAAAAACCAAGCCGGCGCATGCGCAAACCCTGTTGCAAGCGGCCAAAGCTTTAGGCGGTGCCAGCGCCAAAACGTTTTCAGCCAAAGGCGTCGAGCTTGAAATGGCGCTCACCCAAGGCGATATGACGGCTGCCCTGGACGCCTTGCTGACCAAAGAAGGCGCACCACGCAAATTTGGCGAAAAAATAGCGGGCATCGAGTACATCAGGGACGCGCAAGACTTGGTGCTGCAGGTGGCAGCAGCCCGCTTGCAACACGCGGCTTGGGACTACCAGCAGCGCATGGCGCGCCTAAGCCGCTTGCTGCTCAGTGAGTACGCCAAACTCAAACAGGAGCGCGGCTGGGTCGATATGAACGACGTTGAGCGCGCCGCTTTGGTCATGTTGGGCGACCCGGTACTGTCAGGCTGGGTGCAAGAGCGCTTGGATGCCCGCATCAAGCACCTGCTGATTGACGAGTTTCAAGACACCAACCCGCTGCAATGGCAAGCCCTGCGCTCGTGGCTCAGCAGTTACGCCGGAGCGGGCGCCGCCGCGCCGCGTGTCTTTTTGGTGGGCGACCCCAAGCAGAGTATTTACCGCTTTCGCCGCGCCGAGCCGCAGGTGTTCAAGGCCGCCAAAGAGTTTGTCTGTGAAACCCTGGGCGGCGACCTGCTCAGCTGCGACCATACCCGGCGCAACGCCACGGGCGTCATTGATTGCGTCAATGCCGCCATGCTTGAGGCCCAAACCAACGATGGCTATGAAGGTTTTCGCCCCCACACCACAGGCTCCGCCGAGTTGGGCCAAGTCTGCCACCTGCCGCCGATTCCCCGCATGGACAAGGACGCCGGATCGGCTTCTGCCGAATGGCGTGACAGCCTCACCACCCCGCGTGAAATTCCCGAAGAAACCCTGCGCACCCTGGAGGCGCGCCAAGCCGCCCAGTGGATAGCCCAGCACCTGAAGGACGCAGAACTGAAGCCGCAGCAAGTGATGGTGCTTTCGCGCAAGCGCGCGGGCCTCATGCCTTTGCAGTTGGAGCTGCGCAAACTTAATCTAGCCGCCCAGATTGGTGAAAAAACAGCCCTCATCGACTGCTGCGAAGTGCAGGACATCGTCGCCTTGCTCGACGTGTTGGTGTCTGCACAGCATGACTTGTCGCTGGCGCGTGTGCTCAAGTCGCCCTTGTTTGGGATGGCTGATGAGGTGCTGGTCAAACTCGCCTTGGCTCAGCAAACGATGCCCCTGCCGTGGCTTGAGCTGCTTCAAAAAGAGGAGCTGCTTACGCTTGATGGGCTTGCCATAGAGCCACTATTAATGAAGTGGCGACGCTGGATTGACCAGATGCCGCCGCACGACGCCTTGCAGGCGATCTACTCTGATGGTGACGTGTTGGCCCGCTTCGGCGCGGCAGCGCCGGTGAACCAGCGCGAGGCCGTATTGGCCAACTTGCGCGCGCTGTTGGGCGTTTCCTTGCAAATGGGAGGCGGGCGCTATGCCACGCCCTACGCTTTTGTGCGCGCCCTCAAAGCTGGGGGCGTGCTGGCCCCGGCCACCGTCAGCGCCCAAGCCATACGCTTGCTGACCATTCACGGCGCCAAAGGACTGGAAGCCGAAACCGTGCTCCTGCTCGACACCGACACCCCCCCGCGCAACGCTGACACGATGGGGGTGCTGATTGATTGGCCGGGTGAGGCGGCTTGGCCGTCCAAATTTGTATTTTTGGCCAGCGAAAGCAAGCCCCCCGCCTGCGCTGTACAGGCCCTGGACGCTGAGCGCCTGGAGCGCCAGCGCGAAGAACTCAATGCCTTGTATGTGGCGCTGACCCGCGCCCGCCACACCCTGGCCATTTCCAGCATCGAACCCTACAGAGCGGCTGAAAAGAGTTGGTGGCAACGTTTGGTCAAATTGGCCCAAGCGACGCCACCCGCAGCACTTGAGAAGCCCGCGACATTGGTGGCCGTCCTTGAACCTTCGTTTTTTATAAAAGAACTGCCTGTAGTGACCGCCCAGTATGCTAAAGCAGCTATTAAATATGAAGCAATCTTGGAAGATGCCGCTTCAACCGGCGAGCCAGATTCACTCAAAGCCCGCATTGGCAAAGCCCTGCACCGCTTGCTGGAGTGGGGCCGAACCGCACCCGGCGATGTGCAGGCCTGTGGCCGTGAATTTGGTCTCGCCCCCGCTCAGGCCCAGCAAGCGCTTGACATGGCGCTGAGAATCTTGCAAGGGGAGGGCGCCTGGGCTTGGGACCCTGACGCGCTGTCCTGGCAGGGCAATGAGGTCGAACTCATCCACCAAGGCCAGCTTTTTCGGCTGGACCGTCTGGTGCAGCGCAAAGGCACCGACAATGCAGGGCAGTGGTGGGTGCTGGATTACAAATCGGCTGATACGCCGGAAAACCAGCCCAACCTGATCGCAAAAATGCGCCAGTACCGCTCGGGTGTGCAAGGGGTCTATCCCGGCGAAGAAGTGAAATGTGCTTTTTTGACCGGCCAAGGCCGCCTTGTCGAAGTGGACTGAGCCCTCAACAATTAAGCAAAAAACAATGAAGAATGTCTCGATGAAAAAAGTGATCGTGGTGGGCGGTGGCCCGGCCGGTTTGATGGCCGCTGATGTGCTGTGCAGCGCGGGGGTTGAGGTTCACCTCTACGACGCCATGCCGTCGGTGGGACGCAAGTTTTTGTTGGCGGGCAAAGGCGGGCTGAACCTGACCCACTCCGAGCCAGTCGATATTTTTGCCTCGCGCTACGGTGCCCGCCGCCCGCAGATTGAGACCGTGCTGCAAGGTTTTGACGGTCCCCAAGTGCGCGAGTGGGCCAAAACACTCGGGGTCGACACCTTTGTCGGTACCTCAGGCCGTGTTTTCCCCAGCGACCTCAAGGCTGCACCCCTGCTGCGTGCCTGGCTGCACCGGCTGCGCCACCCCGCCACTGGGGCTGGTGTGCAGTTTCACATGCGCCATCGCTGGACGGGTTGGTCTGCTGAAGACGCTTCATCCACCCATTTGACTTTTGACACGCCAAATGGCCCCCTGCAGACAAAAGCCGATGCTGTGGTGCTGGCGCTGGGCGGTGGCAGTTGGGCGCGCCTAGGCTCTAACGGGGCTTGGGTGCCTTGGTTGCAAGCCCAAGGTGTGGCCGTCGCGCCCCTGCTGCCCACCAACTGTGGTTTCGATGCCAAAGGCGGTTGGAGCGAGCACTTTTCTAGCCGGTTTGCGGGTCAACCCTTCAAATCAGTGGCCATTGAATTTACCAACGCGCACGGTGTTTCCTTTCACCGAAAGGGCGAATTTGTCGCCACAGCGGGGGGCGTGGAAGGCAGCTTGATTTATGCCGCGTCGAGTTTGCTGCGCGATGAGATCATTCAACACGGCGAGGCCACTTTCTGTCTAGATTTGCTGCCTGACCATTCGCTAGAGAAAGTGCTGGCCGAGGTGCGCCACCCCCGTGGGTCGCGTTCATTGTCGAGTCACCTCAAAAGCCGGCTCAATCTGGACGGTATCAAAGCCGCCATGCTGCACGAGTTGCTCACCAAAGAGCAGATCAACCAGCCCGACGTGCTGGCAGCAATGATCAAAGCCTTGCCCATCGCCCTCTTGGCTGCCCGCCCGCTGGATGAAGCCATCAGCAGTGCGGGGGGCGTGCTCTTCGAGGCGCTTGACCCGCACCTGATGCTGGAGCAATTACCCGGCGTGTTTTGCGCCGGTGAAATGCTCGATTGGGAGGCCCCCACCGGGGGCTATTTGTTGACCGCCTGCTTGGCTAGCGGCAGACAAGCGGGCTTGGGTGCATTCGACAGTTTGGGCATGGCGCGCGCCTAAACGCAGAGTTTCAAGGGTGGGATAAATCATTTAAAATAAAAACCATGCCTGATAATGAAAAAATTCATTCTGTGGTGACGCCTGAAGAAGTTGCCATGCTGAACGGCACGGGGAAAAAAGAACGGCCAACTGGGGTTGACCGGGGCTTCCGTTACCGCCACATGGTGATGGTCTTCTTGTTCGTGATTATCCTGACGCGCCTTCTTTAGTTACCAATAATTCCAATCCATAAAACCAAGTCTTACCAAGAATATATTGAATTGGACGACCGCCTCGTAAATCTTTGACCGCAAAATGGAACTTCAACAAATCAGTTTC
>CAIMHL010000012.1 GCA_903840825.1 uncultured beta proteobacterium | reverse complement strand
TTTCTACCTTGGAAACCATGACTTACTCCCTAAGGCTATCGCCTCGATTTTTGAAACTTCCCAGCATTATCGGCTGGGCACTGGCCTTGTTTCTGGCGCTGGTCTTGCCGGGCTGCAGTGCCGTCAAGCTGGGCTACAACAACGCCCCGGAAATAAGCTATTGGTGGCTGGATGGCTACTTTGACTTCAACAGCAACCAGTCCAGCCAATTGCGCAAGGAACTCAACACAGTCCAAACCTGGCACCGCCAGAGCGAGCTTGCGGCCTACGTCAAAACGCTGGATAAGCTCCAGCGAATGACGCCTGGGAACATTACGCCCGAGCAGGTGTGCGAGGTGTATGGCGAAGTGAAGCCCCGGTTCCAGGCGCTGATCGATCAGACCGAGCCAATTCTGGTCAGCATGGCGCCCACGCTCAAGCCCGAGCAAATCGTGCACTTGTCGCGCCAATTGGACAAGCGAAGCGAGAAATGGCGCGAAGAGTGGCTAGACGGTAGCTTGGCTGAGCGGCGCGAACGCAGGTTCAAGCAGTGGGTTGACCGCAGTGAGATGCTCTACGGCAACCTAGAGGAACCCCAGTTGGTCGCGCTTAAAAACCAAGTGGCCAACTCCAGTTTTGATGCGGCCAGCAGCTACCGCGAATCCCAGCGCCGCCACCAGGATACCTTGCAAACATTCAAAAAAATACAGCTTGAGAAGGCCGATGGGGCCAAAGTCAAATCAGACATTCGCGGGTTGCTGGACCGCTCCATGAACTCGCCCGATGCAGCCTACCGCGCGCAGATGGACAAGTTAACGCAAGAAAATTGCAAAGCTTTGGCAAGCCTGCACAACACCACCACGACGGCACAGCGGCAAAAGGCCAAAAGTGTGCTGGAAGGCTACAGCGCTGACGCGCTTACCCTGATGCAGCAGCGCTAGTCGGGTTATACCGGCCAGACGACGCCGTGGTCGTTCAGGATGGCGTCTAGCGGCATGTCGTGAGACTCGGGCTCAAAATCAGGCAAAAAGCCCTGCGCGTAGCCAAGCCCCACAGTCAGGGGTCGGGGGTTCAAGGTGGCCAACATGCGGTCATAGAAGCCGCCGCCGTAGCCCAAACGGTAGCCGCCGGGGGCATAACCCACGCAAGCCACAAACAACAAGGTGGGAACAATGACCTTGGTGTCCTTGGGTTTGGGAATGCCGTAGGCGTCTTCCTCCATGGGGCAACCAGGGTACCACGCATGAAAAGTCATGGTTTTGTGAACTTTATCCACCACCGGCAATCCAATGATCCTGGGCTGAGGTTGATCGATGAGTTCACCGTCTTCTTTCCAGCGGTGCAGCGCAGGCAGCGGATCAAACTCACCCTTGATGGGCCAGTAGGCGCCGATCACGGCATCAGGACGATTGACCAACCAAATCCGCATCACCCGCTGCAATAAATCAGCGCGTTGTAGTCGGTCCGGGAGGTTCAGACGTTGCTCAATGAGTAATTTACGAAGGGCCTTCTTTTCAAGCGCCCCTTTTTCATCAGAGTTATCCATAATCTCCCTATGCAGTTTCACACCATTTTGACATCGATTTCGCTGATCAGCGGCCTCAC
>CAIMHL010000011.1 GCA_903840825.1 uncultured beta proteobacterium | reverse complement strand
GTGATGAGCCAGTTGTTGGTGCTGCCAATGACGCTGCTGCTCCAGTTGCGCCCGCTGGCCACCAGCGTGGCGCCGGTGCGGGCCTCTGGGGCAACGGCATTGATGCCGCCAATCTGTGTTTGAATGGCCTCGGCGTCCACCTCCTTGAAGGCGGGTCCGCTACCGGGGCCCATCATGCGTTGGCCGGGGCGTACCTGGAGCAGGTTGGTGCCCAAGCCTGAAATCTGGTTTTGTATCGCCATCGTGGCGCCATTGCCCAAGGTCACCATGGTGATGACAGCACTGACGCCAATTACGATGCCCAAAATGGTCAAAAAAGAGCGCATCAGGTTGCGCCTGATGGAGCGCAGGGCGAGTTGCAAGGTGTTAAGCCACATCAATGCACCTCATGGGTATGCAGCCCGGCCGGGTGCGGGTTCAGGGCGTCGCTGGCGACCACGCCGTCCACAAAGCGCACGATGCGCTTGGCATAGGCAGCCATTTCGGCCTCGTGCGTGACCATCAAAATAGTGATGCCATGCTGGGCGTTAAGGCCCCACAGCAGTTCCATGATCTCTTTGCTGCGCTGGGTGTCGAGGTTGCCGGTGGGCTCATCAGCGAGTAGCACAGTGGGCTCGGTGACGATGGCGCGGGCAATGGCGACGCGTTGTTGTTGGCCCCCTGAGAGTTCGGCGGGGGTGTGGTGCTCCCAGCCTGCCAGGCCTACCGAGGCCAGGGCTTTAGCCGCCATCGCATGCCGAGTTTTGGCACTCTCACCCCGGTACAGCAAGGGCAACTCCACATTTTCTTGCGCCGAGGTGCGGGCCAGCAAATTGAAGCCCTGAAACACAAAACCCAAAAACTGCCGACGCAGACGGGCGCGTTGGTCGCGCGAGAGTTTTTCAACATGCACACCGTTGAATAAATAGGCGCCGGTGGTGGGCGTGTCCAGGCAGCCCAAGGTGTTCATGGCGGTTGATTTACCTGAGCCGCTGGGGCCCATGATGGCCACAAAGTCACCGGCCTGAATGGTCAGGTCCACGCCTTTGAGCGCTTGCAAGGCGGTTGCGCCTGCGCCATACATTTTGGTGACCTGGCGCAGTTCAATCAGCGGGGTGGAGTTCATGGTGCGGTGCTGCCCAAGCGTTGGTCGGTGATCACGTCCATGCCGGCCTGCAAATCACCGCCGGTGATTTCGGTCATGCGGCCATCGCTGATGCCGGAGGTGATGTCAACGGCCACGGCAGCCCCCCCGCGCAGCACCCATACCTTGGTGGATGGCCCAGAACCAGTGGCTGTTTTTGGGGCGCCTGTGCGCGGCATGCGAGGCAGCAGGCTTGAGACAATGCCGCCCGATTTGCCCGCACCTGAGCCGCCAGCAAGTGTTGGTTTGAACCTGAGTGCGGTGTTGGGCACCAGCAAAACGCCTTGGCGCTCGGTGGAGGTGATGGTGCTGGAGGCGGTCATGCCGGGGCGCAAAGAGAGGTCGGCGTTGTCCACATCCAAGTAGGTGACATAGGTCACCACGTTGTCGGTAATAGTGGAGCCGTACGCCACCCGCGTGATGGTGGCCGGATATTTTCGGGCAGGGTAGGCGCTGACGGTAAAGCTGGCCTTTTGGCCCACTTTGACGGCGCCTACGTCGGCTTCATCCACATTGACCTGAAGTCGCAACTGGCTCAGGTTTTCGGCCACGTTAAAGAGGGTGACGGCTTGCAATGAGGCGGCCACCGCGTTACCGGGGTCTACGGTGCGGGTCAGCACCACGCCGTCGATGGGTGAGCGAATGGACGCCTTGGACAGGTTGGTCTCGTCGGTGGACAGCGCGGCTTGTGCCTCGGTGACGTTGGCACGGGCGCTGGCCTCTTGCGCCAAGGCACGCTCATGAGTGGCGCGGGCGGTTTCCAGCTCGGCTTGCGACGGTACTTTGCCCCCTGAGAGCTTGGCCACTGTCTCCAACCGTGCCAGCTGACCGCGTGCCTCAGACGCGGTGGCCACCGCTTGCGCCACCATCGCCGTGGCCGAACCCAAGCTGGCACGCGAGCGCGCCACCTGGTCGTTCAATTTGGCGGTGTCCAGCTCCACCAGTACCTGGCCTTTTTTGACCTTGTCGTTCACGTCCACCAGCACGCGCAGCACGGTGCCAGAGAGTTCGCTGCCGATGCTGACTGAGCGGGTGGGTTGCAGCGTGCCGTTGGCTGACACGCTCAAGGTCAGGTTGCCTGGGGCGGCGGGTGTGGTGACATACGTCGGGGCAGCGTTGCTTTTGGATGTTTGTTCCCAAAAGTAAGCACCGGCTGCCGCGCACACGGCCAAGCCCACCCCACCCCACACCCAAGGGCGGCGCCACCAGACTTTTTGCAAGGGCTCATTGAGCAGGGTTTGCAGGTCAGAGGTGGACATGGTTTTGGGGGAGACGGTTTTGTCAGTCATGGTGCGCTTTTCAAATTCAATGCGGGATTCCAGCCGCCGCCCAGCGCCTTGTAAAGGCGAACGTGGTCGGCGCTTACGTCGGCGGTGGTGCTGGCAACGCTGTCTTGCGCATTCAGCAGGGTGCGCTGGGTAAGAAGTACGGTCTGGAAATCAATCAAGCCGCTGGTGTAGCGGTTTTGGGCCAGCAGGGCGGCCAGGCGGGCCGATTCTGCGGCGGTTTGCAAGTGCAACAGCTGGGTGTTGTCACCGCTCAAGGTGACGAGCGCATCTTGCACTTCTTTCAGGGCGGCGAGCACGACCCCCTGGTAGTTGGCCCGGGTTTGCTCCAACGCAGCTTCCTGCGATCTCACCTGGGCTTGGGTAGCGCCGGCATCAAACAAAGGCACTGAAATACCGGCCAGCAATGAATTGAGCACGGAGGCGCCACTGGTCAAACCTGCCAGCGTCAAGGCATTCAAGCCCACAGAGCCGCTGATGGAGAAGCTGGGGTAGCGCGCCGC
The DNA here is from genome assembly GCA_903840825.1 of uncultured beta proteobacterium. Taxonomy (GTDB): domain Bacteria; phylum Pseudomonadota; class Gammaproteobacteria; order Burkholderiales; family Burkholderiaceae_C; genus Rhodoferax. Next base: position 7,562 of record CAIMHL010000011.1, on the reverse strand, counting down.
CTCGGCCACGCTGACACGCGCCAACGCCGCCGTGATGCGGTGTTCTGCGGCACGCACGTCAGGCCGCTGGCGCAAGGTGTCAGCGGGAAAAATCATGACTTTTGCAAGGGCGACCTGGGGCACGGCTTGTGCAGGGCTCAGTTGTGTTTGTAGCGCCTGGGGTAATTGGCCAGTCAAGACCGAGAGGGCGCTTTCTGTCTTGCTGATGTTGGCTAACAAGGTAGGGATTTGGGCGCGGGTTTGCGCTGCAGCCGTGCGGGCTTGCTCCACTTCAAGCGAGGTGGTCAACCCGGCCTGTGCCCGCCAGTCGGTAATTTGCAGGGTTTCTTCCTGGCTGGCCAGATTGGTTTGGGCAATGGCTGATTGGGTTTGCTGGCCGCGCAAGGCAATATAGGCCAGGGCCACCTCAGCAGCAACGGCGCCCTGAGCATCGGCCAATGTAGCCTCTGAGGCCAGGGCGTCCTGCTCAGCGGACTCCAGGGCGCTGCGGTCGCCGCCAAAGACATCAGGCGTCCACTGCGCGTCCAAGCTGGCCCCAAAGCTGTTGCCCGCCTCTGCCCCCGTGGCCTTGCTGCGTCTGGCTGAGCCGGAGGCTGACAGGCTGGGCTGAAGCCCTGCGCTTTTGGCATCCCTGAGTGCGCGCGCTTGTTGCAGGGCGGCCCGCGCTGAGCGCAGGTTGGTGTTGGACTGCAAAGCTTGCGTCACCAAGGTGTTGAGCAGCGGATCTTCAAAACGCTGCCACCATTGCGCCAGCGTTTGGGAGGAATCCTCCTCAGGGTTGACTTGGGCATTGGCAGGCCCAGACAAGCCTGTCGTCAGGAATATAGCCATTGCCAAGGCCCCAAGCAGGGTCTGCTGCTTGGCTTTGTGCCACCCTTGCGGGCTTGATTTTTGTTCAGTCATCGATTCTTGCAACATGAGTTGCGGTTGTGCAGTTCATTTTGCAGGAATCAAATGCTTGCCGGGTTGAGCCTAGGTGAAGACTTGTAAAGAAGTCGGAAATGGGGCTGGTATTGAGGCGGAAAATGCCGCGACTCTAATTACCCAGCCAAGTGAAGCGCGGTTGCCGCACACCGTCAATCACCACCTCTTCTTCAAACATGGCGGCGGGCCGCACCCAGAGCCCGCGCTCACCATACAGTGCCCGGTAAAGTGTCATGGGCTCCAAGGTTTCGCTGTGCCGAACGGTGTCGATAACCTCATAGGGCAAGCCCTTGTAATGACGGTATTGGCCCTTGCGGGTTGGGGTGAGTGGGGGGAGTGAATCGTCAATCATGGGACAATATTAGGCTATGCATCCAAAAGCCCTGCTCGACGTCTGTTCTGAACTCGTCCGCCTCACCCTCAAATTTGACCACCCGGCTGACGCGATTGTCTCGAAGTTTTTTCGTGACAACCGCGGCCTGGGTCCCCGCGAACGCGCTACTTTGTCTGGCACCGTGTACACCGTGCTGCGCAAAAAACTCCTGTTTGACCACTACGCCCCCTCGGGCAGTGGCCCCAAAGAGCGCCGTTTGGCGATTTTGGGCTTTTACGGTCCTGGCGACTTTTTGCGCAGCGCCCTGACCGAGCAGGAAACCAACTGGATCGACCAGTGTGAAAAAATCAATGTGGCCGACCTGATGGAGCGCCATCGCCACAACCTGCCCGAGTGGCTGGTGCAGCCGCTCAAAGAGCAGTTGGGCGATGAATTCTGGCAATTGGCCGACAGCCTGAACCACGGCGCTGGCCTCGATTTGCGCGTCAATGCCCTGAACACCAAGCGCACCGATGTGCAAAAAGAACTGGCGCAAATCGGTATCAAGGCCGTGCCCACGGCTTACTCGCCCTTTGGTTTGCGTATTGCGGGCAAGCCCACCTTGAACAAGACTGATGCCTTTGTGCGCGGCGCTTTTGAGGTGCAGGACGAAGGCTCACAACTATTGGCTATGCTGCTTGATGCCAAGCGCGGCGAGATGGTGGTGGACTTTTGTGCGGGTGCGGGCGGCAAGACACTGGCCATTGGGGCGGGTATGCGCAGTACAGGTCGCCTGTACGCGTTTGACACCTCGCCGCACCGGCTGGATGCGCTCAAACCCCGTCTGGCGCGCAGTGGTTTGTCCAATGTGCATCCGGCCGCTATAGCCCATGAGCGCGATGACCGCATCAAGCGTTTGTCGGGCAAGATTGACCGCGTGTTGGTGGATGCACCTTGCTCAGGCTTGGGCACCTTGCGCCGTAATCCTGACCTTAAATGGCGTCAAACCCTGGCCTTGGTCGAGCAGATGACGGTGTTGCAGACTACTATTTTGCAAAGTGCGGCCCGTTTGCTCAAGCCGGGCGGTCGTCTGGTGTACGCAACATGCAGCGTGATGATTCAAGAGAATGAAGCCATTGCCCAGGCTTTTTCAGACGCCAACCCCGATTTTGAGATGGTCGATGCGGGTGAAATTCTGACCGGCTTGAAGGTCGAAGGTGCAGAAAAGCTCTGCAGCGGTGGTGAAAATGGCCAGCGCTACCTGCGTCTGTGGCCCCACCGTCATCAGACTGATGGATTTTTTGCAGCGGTTTGGCAGAAAAAATAAGCGGCCCCTGCCTTTTTCGCCGCTCTGCGTCAAGGACGGCGTCTTATTCAGGTGAGACTCCCTACATAATTACTGACCAAGCATTAAAATCGTTGGCTAACACCAAGCGCGCCTGCACTTGGTGATGATTATCAATTTGATACTGAGAGAACTAACAAATATGTTGCTACAAGATTGGACTGTCTTCAACGCAGTGCTTGAGTGGTTGGCTTACGGTTTCTGGAATTTGTCTTGGTGGCAAATTGTGTTGTTCACATTGGGTATGACCCATGTGACCATGATCAGTGTCACGGTTTATTTGCATCGGCATCAGGCGCACCGTGCGCTTGATTTGCACCCGATTGCTTCGCATTTTTTCCGCTTCTGGCTCTGGCTGACGACAGGTCAGGTCACCAAGGAGTGGACCTCCATTCACCGCAAGCACCACGCTAAGTGTGAGCAGGCCGAAGATCCGCACAGTCCCCATGTTCATGGCATCAAGACCGTGTTGCTGAAAGGCTATGAGCTGTACCGTGCCGAGGCGGCCAACACGGAGACGCTCTCGCGCTACGGTCATGGCACGCCCAACGACTGGATTGAGCGTAACCTGTACTCCCGTTTTTCCATGTTGGGTATAGCTCTGATGTTGCTCATCGATCTGACCCTGTTTGGCGCGGCTGGTTTGTCGGTGTGGGCAGTGCAAATGGCCTGGACGCCTGTGATGGCTGCTGGCATCATCAACGGCGCCGCGCATTTTTGGGGTTATCGCAACTTCGAGGCGCCCGACCACAGCACCAATATCTCCCCCTGGGGCGTTTTGATTGCAGGCGAAGAGCTTCACAACAACCACCATACCTATCCCACCTCGGCCAAGTTGTCGGTCAAGCCCTACGAATTCGATATAGGCTGGATGTACATCAGCCTCATGAAAAGCGTCGGCTTGGCCACCGTCAAGAAGACGCCACCCAAGTTGGCGTTTGGTGATATCCGCCCGGTAGCTGATGAAAAAACGCTAGAGGCCTTGATTTCCAACCGCTACGAGATCATGGCGTCCTACGCGCTGGACATGCGCCGCGCCTTCAGGGACGACCTTGAAGCCATGAAGGCCCGAACTGCAGACGCTGCGGTCATCAAGGCGGCTCAGCGCTGGCTGCACCGCGATGAAGACAAGGTACCTGCTGCCGCCATTGCGCACCTGGTCTTGGCCCGCGCCGCCTCGCCCGTGCTCGACAAGATGGTGGTGATGCGTGAAGAGCTGCGCCAAATGTGGCTCAGCCGTACCCTGACCCGCGAGCAGTTGACATTTGACTTGCAAGCATGGTGCAACCGGGCCGAAGCCAGCGGTATCTTGGCACTGCAAGAGTTCTCCATGAAATTGCGTGCCGTGCGGGCTTGATGAGAATTTGAGACTTTTCTGGCTCTAAGCCTTACCTAATGTTCTTGACCAGCTACTGAATAAGTAGCATTAAATAAGCAATAGCCAGACATGAAAAAGCCCGCATGAAGCGGGCTTTTTCAATGGAGAGACCCTGACTTACTTCAGTTTCATTTCCTTGTAGTCCACGTGCTTGCGAGCTTTGGGATCAAATTTCTTGATCAACATTTTCTCGGGCATTGTTTTCTTGTTTTTGCTGGTCGTGTAAAAGTGACCAGTTCCAGCTGTAGATTCCAGCTTGATTTTTTCGCGTCCGCCTTTGGTTGCCATGGTGCTGCTCCTTATGCCTGTCCACGTGCGCGCAAATCTGCGAGCACAACATCAATACCTTTTTTGTCGATCAAACGCAAACCAGCGTTTGAGATTCGCAAGCGAATCCAACGGTTTTCGGTCTCGACCCAGAAACGACGGTATTGCAGGTTCGGAAGGAACCGACGCTTGGTTTTGTTGTTGGCGTGGGAAACTTTGTTCCCGACCATCGGGCCTTTGCCCGTGACTTCACATACGCGTGCCATTTGGACACTCCAGAAGACGTGAACAGAGATATTTTCTGCCCACTCGTTAACAGCTTGCGCCGCACCTCGCCACAAATTAAGTGGCGGTAAATAAATTTCCCAGCCCACTCAAACCGTTAAAAGTTTGAGCGCACTCTGGGAAAGCCCATGATTATAGCAATTTCAGTCTTGCTCAAGAAAGCGCTGTGCATCCAGCGCCGCCATGCAGCCGGTGCCTGCGCTGGTAATGGCTTGGCGGTAGACGTGGTCTTGCACATCGCCCGCGGCAAAAATGCCTGGCACGCTGGTCATGGTGGCGAAGCCTTTGAGGCCGCCTTGGGTCACGATGTAGCCGCCAGCCATCTCCAATTGGCCTTTGAAAATATCAGTGTTGGGAGAATGCCCAATGGCGATAAAGCAACCTTTGAGGGTCAAATCTTCGGTAGCACCGCTCGTGACATTTTTCAGGCGAACGCCGGTGACGCCACTCTGGTCGCCCAGCACTTCATCCAGAGTGCAAAAAGTTTTCAGTTCAATCTTGCCAGCGGCCACTTTTTCCATCAGCTTGTCCACCAAAATGGGCTCAGCTTTGAACTTGTCGCGGCGGTGCACCAAGTAGACCTTGCTGGCAATGTTGGACAGGTACAGGGCCTCTTCAACGGCGGTATTGCCGCCGCCAATAACGCAGCAAATCTCGTCGCGGTAAAAAAAGCCATCGCAAGTGGCGCAGCCCGAAACACCACGGCCCATAAAGGCGGTTTCAGACGGCAAGCCCAGGTATTTGGCCGAGGCGCCGGTGGAGATGATGAGGGAGTCGCAGGTGAACTCACCGTTGTCGCCTTTAAGTGTGAACGGGCGCTTGGAGAAATCAACTTCGTTGATGTGGTCGAATAAAATTTCGGTCTTGAAACGCTCGGCGTGTTCCAGAAAGCGCTGCATCAATTCAGGACCCTGGACCCCGTTGACGTCCGCAGGCCAGTTATCCACCTCAGTGGTGGTCATCAGCTGGCCGCCTTGGGCAATGCCGGTGACCAGCAAAGGGTTCAGGTTGGCGCGTGCAGCGTAAATGGCGGCGGTGTAGCCGGCAGGGCCAGAGCCAAGAATCAGGACCTTGGCGTGTCGAGTGGTGGACATTGTAAAAACCTTCGTGAAAAAATGGAGGTGCCGTGTACATTACGGCGAGAATCTGAAAAAAGCGAACTGATAACCGAATATGCTCAAGTTGTCTGAAATATTCAGGCCATGGCTTAAGTTTAATATTTTCAACAAACAGGATTATGCGATGTTGACCAAGCACCCTTTCACGCAAGGTGAATCGATGCCTATCCGGCCCAACTAAGCCCGAGACAACGCTTTTGGCATGACTTACACCATAGACACTCTGACATCTTCCCGCGTCAAACCTCCCGAAGTCCGCTCCGGCTTAGGACGATTTACCGACGAGATTAGCCTGTTGGCTGGTTTCACCTTGCTTCTTTTTTGGATAGTGGCACTGGTCAGCTACAACCTGCAAGACGCCGCCTGGTCCACTTCCGGGCAGGGTGGTTTGGTTTTTAACCGTTTGGGGCGATACGGGGCTTGGGTGGCTGATGGTAGTTATTTTTTGTTTGGTTTTTCTGTGTGGTGGTGCCTGGCTGTGGGCGCACGGGCCTGGCTTGCGGGCTTTGCACAGTGGCTGCGCGGCCATGCTTTGCTGGCTGAGCGTGGTGATGCTGTTCAGCCCAACAAGGGCCGGTTGTCCCGCTTTGCGGCCAGCCTGAGCGGATTTTGGCTAGGTGCCGTGCTTCTTTTGGGGGCCAGTGCCTGCCTGGAGTGGTCACGTTTTTATAGCTTTGAGGTCCAATTACCCGGTCACGGTGGCGGGGCTCTGGGTTACCTCTTGGGCAACTTGGCAACCCGGGGTCTGGGGTTTGCTGGCGCCGGCTTGGTGGCAATAGCACTGGGTTTAGTGGGTGCCGCCCTGGCTTTCCGCTTTTCGTGGGCGCGTGTATCAGAGAGGTTGGGTGCCTGGATTTATGGTCAATTCGAATCACGCCGCGAGCAGCGTGAAGTCGCCCAGGATGTGGCAATGGGTCAGCAAGCAGCGCGTGAACGCGAAGAAGTGGTGTTTGACGAGCGATTTGAAGAGGCCGTGCACCCCCACCCCAAGCCTGTTGTGATTGAACCGGTGTTGGTGGATCTGCCCAAGAGCGAGCGTGTCGCCAAAGAGCGGCAAAAACCTTTATTCAAAGAAATGCCCGACACCAAGTTGCCTATGGTGGACTTGCTGGACGATGCCCTGCTGCGCCAGGAAACCGTGGCCCCCGAGACGCTGGAGATGACCAGCCGGATGATTGAGAAGAAGCTCAAAGACTTTGGTGTAGAAGTGCGGGTGGTGTTGGCCCAGCCGGGCCCCGTCATCACGCGGTACGAGATTGAGCCTGCTACAGGGGTCAAAGGCTCACAAATTGTGGGCTTGGCCAAAGATTTAGCCCGAAGCCTGAGTCTGGTGTCCATTCGCGTGGTGGAGACTATTCCTGGTAAAAATTACATGGCTTTGGAGTTGCCCAACGCCAAGCGCCAGTCCATCAAGCTGTCCGAGATTTTGGGCTCCAGCGTCTACCACGAGGCCAAGTCCATGCTCACCATGGGCTTGGGCAAAGACATTGTGGGTAACCCGGTGGTGGTTGATCTGGCCAAAATGCCCCATGTATTGGTAGCGGGCACCACTGGGTCAGGCAAGTCGGTGGGTATCAACGCCATGATTTTGAGTCTTCTGTACAAAGCTGAGGCGCATGACGTGCGCTTGCTGATGATCGACCCCAAGATGCTGGAAATGTCGGTCTATGAAGGCATTCCCCATCTGCTGGCCCCCGTCGTGACCGACATGCGCCAAGCCGCGCACGGACTCACCTGGTGCGTGGCCGAGATGGAGCGCCGCTACAAGTTGCTCAGCAAAATGGGCGTGCGCAATTTGGCTGGCTACAACGCCAAGATTGACGAGGCGAAATCCCGCGAAGAGTTTATTTACAACCCCTTCAGCCTGACGCCCGAATCCCCCGAGCCGCTGGAGCGCCTGCCGCACATTGTGGTGGTGATTGACGAGTTGGC
>CAIMHL010000010.1 GCA_903840825.1 uncultured beta proteobacterium | reverse complement strand
CTGGAGCCAGCCCTTCATAAGCTGGGCGTAGCGGGCGGGTGGGCATGAGAAGTCATAAATGCCTAATAGGGATTTAGAGCACGCTAGGTATGCTTGACTAGCTATTTTTTCAATAGCATTGGCGCCCATGGCGGCAATGATGCGGCTCTTCAAATCAGCCATGCCCGGGGCTGGGCGAGACACACGCAGGTAGGGTTTGACGCTCATTGAACCGTAGCGGCTGCTCAGGGCTTGCACCAAAGCCTGTCGAATGCCGGCGAACTGTTGCACATGTTGGTGACCGTCCACAAAGTCGGGGGGCGCTTGCCAGTGGGCTTCAAAGGCGTCCAGTTGCCGATCGATCACGGTGCGGGCAGCAGCAGGGTCAAAGCCGCCCAGCAGCGCTTTGAGCATGGCGGCTTTTAAGGGCAGTCCATGCCCTGCGGCCAGCGCAAAGTCGCTGGTCCAGTCCAGGTGCAGACCGACATCGACTTGGTCGCGCAGCGGACGCAACAAGGCCACGTCTTGCGCCCAGCGTGGCGACAAGACCATGACGCTGGTCGCGCTCAGACGCCCTGCAACGGCCAGTTCGGCAATGCCCTCTGAGGCGCTGGCATGGATGGCAAAGTCGTCAGCGCACAGGATCACGCCTTGCGCCTCAGGGTTGTGGGGGCTCACCATGTGCCCTTCCAAAAGCCGGCTTGGCTGTAATGAAACTTGAGGAAATCAATCCACAAGCGCACTCGCAGGGGCAGGTGTTTTCGCTGGGGAAACACGGCGTAAATACCGTTGGCAGGCGCGGCAAAGTCTTCCAGCACGGGCACCAGCGCGCCACTGGCAATCTCGGCCTCCACCTCCCAGATGCTGCGCCACGCAATGCCATAGCCCGCCAGGCACCAGTCGTGCAGCACCTGGCCGTCAGAGCAGTTCAGGGGGCCACCAGGTTTGAGGTGGATGAGTTCAAAGTCGTCCCCTTTGGGCACTTTGAACGCCCAACCCCTTGTTTGCGAGGCGTCGGCCGAGAGCGTCAGGCAGGCAAACTTCGATAAATCCTGGGGGTGCGCGGGCGTGCCGTGCTGACGCAGGTAGGTGGGCGTGGCCACGCACAAGCGGCGGTTGTCGGCCAAGCGCACACTGACCAGCGATGAGTCGGGCATATCGCCCACACGCACGGCGCAGTCAAAGCCTTCGCCGGCCAAATCCACCACGCGGTCGCTCAAATTAAGCGAGATGGTGACGTCGGTGTGCAGTTCCCGAAACATCGGCACCAGCGGCGCTACATGGCGCCGCCCAAACCCGGCCGGGGCCGTGATGCGCAAATGCCCGCTGGCCTTGACGCCCCCCGCCGACACACTAGCCTCGGCGTTGGCAAAGTCAACCAGCAAGCGCTGGCAGTCTTCCATGAAGGCGCTGCCCTCGTGGGTAAGCGAGATGCGCCGCGTGGTGCGCACCAGCAGTTTTACGCCCAGGTGTTCTTCAAGCGCATCGAGTCGGCGACCCATGATGGCGGGCGCTACGCCCTCGGCATTGGCGGCAGCGGTGAGGCTGCCCCGGGTGGCCACTGAGATGAAGGATTCGACGGCTTTGAATTTGTCCATGGCGCGCAATCACCTTCAAAATAGTTAATAGCCAAGCCAAAAGGGTCTTGATTGCCTTATTTTAAAGGTGGATTGCTGCCTTAAGGTTCATGGGTCATGGCGGATCTGCCCTCGCCTGG
>CAIMHL010000009.1 GCA_903840825.1 uncultured beta proteobacterium | reverse complement strand
CGCAGGCCCCGCTTGATCAAGCTGTCCAGGAAAGCGCGCCAGTGCACCTCTGCCTCTGACAGTGCAACCGACACGCCCAGCACCCGTCTGTGACCGCTGGCGGTGACGCCCACGGCCACCAGTACGGCGCAGTCCACCACTTGACCGGCTTCGCGTACGCGCTCATAACGGGCATCCAGCAGCACATAGGGCGTCTCATCCAATGGGCGGTTGCGCCAGGCTTCAAGCCCTGCGTCGAGTTTCTCCGCGCAGCGGCTGATCTGGGTCGAAGAAATGCTGACCTCCGGGCCCACCAGCTTTTGCAAGACTTCGATCACCTTGCGGGTGGACACGCCTTGGACGTACATCTCGGCCAGCGCCAAATTGACGGACTGCTCCGAGCGACTGCCACGCTCCAGGGCGCTGGGGTAAAAACCACTGGATCTCACCTGGGGCACCTCAAAGGTGATTTCGCCCAGACGCGTGAGCATGGTCTTGGGCTTGTAGCCGTTGGCTTGGTCAACGCGCTGGGCGCTGCGCTCGTAGGGCATGGCTTGCAGATGCTGGGCGCGTTCGATGCGCGAGGCCTCGTTGACCAGAATGCGCAGGGCTTCGCCGGCGCCGTCCAGGCCATTGGAGAGTAGACATGCATAGGCTTCATGCAGCGGATGGGAGACTTCTTCGAAGTCGGCTCGTTGGGCCATGATATTTCTTTCTGTCGTGAGACCCAAGGGGGGCCTCCGGCGGCCTGGCAGGGGCCAATTAAAAAAATTCCCAGAACCAAAAACTGCCAAGTTCAATGTTCGGGGAAATTACAGAAAGAATGTTGCACTAACGAGTTAGGGCACTCTAACTACAATCTGCTGACAGTATTTTCCGGCAGTGGCTACCCTGCAAAAGCTCGCACATAACCCGATGTAGACGGACGTAGTAATGGAAACCCGCAGTTTTCTTGGCCTGACCAACGAGATGGTCTATCTTGTCGGCATACCTATCGTCTTTGCATTGATCGCCATAGAAGTGTTCGTCATGACGTTTAAGCACGTCCGTTACTACAGGTGGGACGATACGCTGGGAACTTTGGGAATGCTGGCAGGCAATGTTGCTATGGGCGCGGCCACCAAGTCATTGTTTTTTGGCTGCATGCTGTGGACGTACCAATACCGCCTCTTTGATCTGCAAGCGGCTCTGCCGCCATGGCTTTTGTGCATTGCGGCGCTGTTTCTGATCGATTTGATGTTTTATATATGGCACCGAGCGAGCCATCGCGTGCGCTTTCTTTGGGCTATCCACTTGAGCCATCACTCCAGCCAAGAGATGAACTTCACCGTGGCGTTTCGCCAACCCGTGCTTGCGCCGTTGTTCAAGATACCGTTTTTTTCCCTCTTGCCCATTCTTGGCCTTGACCCAACGATCATCGTGGTTGTCGGCACGATATCCACCCTCTGGGGTGTTGTTGGGCATACCCAAATTGTGCCCAAGCTCGGGATTACCGAGTGGTTCCTGAACACACCTTCGGCCCACCGAGTGCACCATGGCATCAATCAGCAGTATGTTGACAAAAACTACGCCAACATGTTCATTTTCATTGACCGCCTCTTGGGCACCTACGAACCTGAAGTAGAGCCTGTCAGGTACGGACTCATAACCCAAGCTGATACGCACAATCCGAAAACCTTAACCAGCATGGAATGGGAGAAGATTTGGAGAGACCTCAAGACGGCCCGCTCCTTGCGCGAAGCCGTTTGGTAT
>CAIMHL010000008.1 GCA_903840825.1 uncultured beta proteobacterium | reverse complement strand
GATGATGCCGGTGGCGGCATCGCGTTGAAAGTTGAACAGCTTTTGCCACACCAGCGTGTCTAGGTAGCCGGTGCGGTCGTTGGGCAGCACGTCTTCAGTGAGGTCTTCCAGAAACTCGTTGAAGATGTTGTAGAGCATCAAAAAGTAGATGCGCTCGGGTGAATTCTCTTGGTAAACCGACGCAATGTGCTCACACACCAAGCTGGTGACGTCTTTGAGCTTGTCGGGGTCGCGCCAAATCTGGTCAAACAGGCTCAGAAAAACACTGGTGTTGGCGGGCTCGTCAAACTTGTTGACGATGTTGGACACGGCATTGCCGCGCTGGTAGCCCAAATCCACGGCGGTAAAGCCATGCAGTGGCATGTACACGGCATGGGGTTCTTTCGCCAGCGCAGGTGACTGCACCGCTGCAAACGCCTGCATGGGGGCTGTGCCGGTGTTGGAGCGAAACTTGGCCTTGCGGCGCATCCAATCTGCGCATTCGCGGGCAATGGCACGCTGGGTCAGTTTGTTTTTAAGCTGAACTTCAAACTCGGTGCCATAAAAGCTGCGCTCGGTGTCTGATTTGGGAATGTGGAACTCGCGCCGCTCCTTTTTGGCGGCATCGGTCACTTCGTCGGGCATGAACGCGGGGGATGTGAAGATAAATTCGAACGACTCCACCGATTCCAACTCGTTTTTCAGGGCCTCAAAGGCGTAAATCGAAAAAGTTGAGGCTGCAATTTTGAGCCGCGCGCCTGGCTGGACTGACTGCTTGATGTCGTCACCCAGCAGGTCGTTGATGTTGTCGATGAGTTTCATGCTTTTTTGTCTATATCCCTGGGTGCATCTTACCCAACGCGCATGCGCAGAAATCACGGCCTGGGCAGCCTCCCGCGCGGCCGCACTGGCCTTGGGCGCCAAGCACTGAAATTTATAACAAATTGGCCTCCAGGCCAATAGAAGCGTGCTTGAGCCGCTATTAAATTTGACTACAACAAACTGGCTGCAATGCTAATGAAGAAAAGCTGCACGCTCCACGCTTCAAAACAGACATGAATTAGCTACACAAAGGACCATGGCCGCAAGCCCTAACGCGAATAAACCTGCGCAATGTACTCCTTCACCATCCGGCTTGCGCTGAAGCGCGGGCCATGAGTGATGAGACTTCGTCGCATCATGGCCACCCAGCGCTGGGGCACGCCCTCGGCGTCACGATCATGAAACATCGGCACCACTTCATGCTCCAGCAGGTCAAAAAGCGCGCGCGAATCGCGCTGGTCTTGCACCAAGGGGTCGCCGCCGGGGTCGGCATTCACATCGCTGTTGATGGCCCAGCCGTTGCTGCCGTCGTAAGCCTCGGCCCACCAACCGTCCAGCACCGAGAGTTGCAACCCACCCCCCAAGCAAGACTTCATACCGCTGGTGCCACTGGCCTCATTGGGGGGCCTGGGCAGATTGACCCACACATCACAGCCTGCCACCAACTGCCCCGCCAAGGGGATGTCGTAGTCCTCCAAAAAAGCCGCTCGCCCCGCCACATCGGGGGCGCGTTTGAGGGCAAATACCTGGCGAACGACCTCCTTGGCGTCCATGTCGTTGGGGTGGGCCTTGCCGGCAAACACAAACTGCACCGGGTGCGGTCCCCCAATCAAAGCCAGCGCCCGCTCAGGCAACAAGGACACCAAGTGCAGTCGCTTGTAAGTGGCCAATCGGCGGGCAAAACCGATGGTGAGGCGGTCAGGATCGAACCCACTGCTTGGGGCTTTGGCGTAATCCAGTGGCTCGCCCCGGCGCAACCGGTCGCTTGTGGCACGGTGGGCAATCATGTCGACCAATTGCCGCCTGGCCGCGCAGCGCGTCGCCCATAACTCACCGGCAGGAATCTCTAGCACCGGCGCCCAAGTGGCGGGCAGGTCGGTGCTGGTCAGCCAGCCCTCGCCCAAATAACGGTCAAGCAACTCGCGCATCGGGCCGTGAAGCCAGGTGGGCACATGCACGCCGTTGGTGATATGCGAAATGGGCACCTGCTCACGCGAGCAACCCGGAAACAGCGGTTGCCACATGGCGCGGGCCACCTGCCCGTGGCGCTGGCTGACCGCATTGGCAT
>CAIMHL010000007.1 GCA_903840825.1 uncultured beta proteobacterium | reverse complement strand
GTTGAGCTCTTCGCTCTTGGGCGTGCTGGCCCAACGGCTGCTGCGCAAGCTGTGCGTGCATTGCAAAGTAGCACCGTCCCACGGGCTTTCTGCCACCGCGCCCGGTTGCGCCCATTGCGGCCACACCGGCTACGCGGGGCGCTCTGGCGTGTTCGAGTTGCTGGTCACCGACGACGCCATTCGCGCCCAAATCCACAACCGCGCGTCCGAGGCCGACATCCGCCAAGCCGCATTGAGTGGCGGCATGACGCTGATGCGCGAAGACGGCGAGCGACTGGTCCACCTCGGCCTCACCTCCCGAGAAGAACTCATCCGCGTCACCCGCGACTGAACAGAGCCATGCCTGTCTATTCATTTGAAGCCCTCACCGCCGCTGGCAAAAACCGCAAAGGCGTGATTGAGGCGGACTCGGCCAAGGGGGCTCGCGGTTTGCTGCGGGGGCAGGCTTTGGTGCCACTCAAGGTGGCGCTGATTGGCGCCGACTCAGGCACAGTGGGTGACAGCGTCAACGCTAATTTGGGCTTGCGGCCTTTCAGGCGAAGCGTGTTTAGCGCCACCGGCTTGGGCGTGTGGACGCGCCAGCTGGCGGGGCTGGTGTCGTCGGGCTTGCCGCTGGAGCGGGCGCTGAGTTCGCTGTCGGACGAGGCGCAAGCTGAGCCCGAGCGCCATTTGGTGGCCTCACTCAAGGCCGAGGTCAACGGGGGCTCCACCTTTGCCCGGGCGCTGAGCCAGCATCCCGGTGAGTTTTCCGACATCTTTACCGCGGTCATTGGTGCCGGGGAGCAAAGTGGCAATCTGGGCTTGGTGCTGGAGCGCCTGGCCGATGACTTGGAAGAACAACAGGCCCTCAAGGCCAAGCTGGTGGGCGCTGCACTCTACCCCGCCATCGTGACGCTGGTGGCCATTTCCATCGTGATGTTTCTGGTGACCTACGTGGTGCCCCAAGTGGCGCATGTGTTTGCCGGCAGCAAAAAGGCTCTGCCACTGCTCACCGTGCTCATGATTGGCCTGAGCGACTTCGTGCGAAGCTACATTTGGCTGATGTTGATTGCTATGGTAATAATAGCTTTTCTAGCACGCTGGGCCTTATCAAAACCCCTATTTCGTGAAAAATTTGACGCCGCGTGGTTGAACCTGCCCATTTTGGGCAAACTCTCGCGCAGCTTCAACACCGCTCGCTTTGCCAGCACGCTGGCGATGCTAGTGGCTGCGGGCGTGCCCATTTTGAAAGCATTGCAAGCCGCGGCCGAGACGCTGTCCAACCGCGCCATGCGCACCGATGCGCTGGACGCTTTGGTGCTGGTGCGCGAGGGCGCGCCGTTGGCATCGGCCTTGGCGCAAAAGAAGCGTTTTCCGGGGCTGTTGTCCATGTTTGCGCGCCTCGGTGAGCAAACCGGCCAACTGCCGCTCATGCTGCAACGCGCTGCCAAGCAACTGAGCAACGACGTGTCGCGCCGCGCCATGGCGCTGGCCACCCTGCTGGAGCCGCTGCTGATTGTGGCCATGGGCGTGGTGGTGATGCTGATCGTACTTGCGGTGCTGCTGCCCATTATTCAGATGAACCAACTGGTCAAGTAAACGCGGCACAAGCGTCCGTAACATGACGCTCCTTTGTAACCCGATCCGTGTGAAAATTGGCAAATTAAATACAAGGAGACCCCTTCATGAGCAGTCGCGCTACCAAAATTGTGGCCACTTTAGGCCCCGCCTCCAGCGATCCCGCCTTGTTGGAACAGATGTTCCGGGCTGGCGTCAATGTGGTGCGTCTGAACTTTAGCCACGGAAAGGCGCAAGACCACATTGACCGCGCCCACATGGTGCGCGAGGTGGCCCGACGCGTGGGCCGCGAAGTCGCCATCATGGCCGACTTGCAAGGCCCCAAGATTCGGGTCGGCAAGTTTGCCGACGGCAAAGTGATGCTGGAGCCGGGCCAAAAATTCATCCTCGATGCCGCACGCGTTGAGTTGGGCGATATCGACGCCGTGGGCCTGGACTACAAAGCCCTGCCCGCAGAAGTTAAAACGGGCGATGTGCTCTTGCTCAACGATGGTCTGATCGTGATCACGGTCGATTTCGTCAAGGGCGAGCAAGTGCACACCACCGTCAAACTCGGCGGCGAGTTGTCCAACAACAAGGGCATCAACAAACAAGGCGGTGGCCTCACCGCCCCAGCCCTGACCGCCAAAGACATGGACGACATCCGCACGGCCATGAGTTTTCAGGCCGACTACGTGGCCGTGAGCTTCCCCAAAAATGCCACTGACATGGAAATGGCGCGCCAGTTGTGCAACGTCGCAGCGGCTGATTTCGGCCACAAGCCCGGCATGATTGCCAAAATCGAACGCGCCGAAGCCATTCCCAAACTGCTTGAAATCTTGCTGGCCAGTGACGGCATCATGGTCGCCCGCGGTGACCTGGCCGTTGAGGTGGGTAACGCGGCGGTGCCTGCCTTGCAAAAACGCATGATCAAGTTGGCCCGCGAGCACGACAAAGTCGTGATCACCGCCACGCAGATGATGGAGTCCATGATCACCAACCCAGTGCCTACCCGCGCCGAAGTGAGCGACGTGGCCAATGCCGTGCTGGACGGTACCGATGCCGTGATGTTGTCGGCCGAAACCGCCTCGGGCAAGTTCCCGCTTGAAACCGTCATCGAGATGGCCAATATTTGCCGGGTGGCCGAAGAAACCGACAATTTCAAACTGGAAGCCGATTTTTCTGGCAAAACCTTCAGCCGCATCGACCAGTCGATTGCGATGGGCGCGCTGTTTACCGCGCATCACCTGGGCGCCAAAGCCATTGTGGCGATGACCGACAGCGGCTCCACAGCGCTGTGGATGAGCCGCCACCTGATTCAGGTGCCGATTTATGCCATTACCGCGAAAGTAGCCACGCAACGCAAAATGGCCTTGTTCCGCAACGTGCGTCCCTTGTTTGTGGACACCAGCACCGACCGCGACACGGCCTTGAACCAAGCCGAAAACCACCTGAAAAATAAGGGAATTGTGCAAAAGGGTGATGTCTACGCCATCACCTGTGGCGAGCCCATGGGCACGCCTGGCGGCACCAATATGCTGAAACTTTGCCAGGTCCAGTAAGGAGGGCGTGAGCCACCCGAGGGTAAAATCCGCGTCACAGGTAAATAGTTACCAAGCAGTTACCAACTTCTCAGGGGATATAAATGGCTCTCGTTTCAATGCGCGAACTGCTGGACCACGCAGCACTCAACAGCTACGGCATTCCGGCGTTCAACGTCAATAATCTGGAGCAAGTGCAGGCCGTGATGACCGCCGCCGACGAGGTCGGCGCGCCGGTTATTTTGCAAGCCAGCGCTGGCTCCCGCAAATACGCGGGTGAAGCCTTCATCAAGCACCTGATTCAGGCCGCGATTGAGGCCTTCCCGCACATCCCTTTGGTCATGCACCAAGACCACGGCCAAAACCCCGACGTCTGCCAAGGCGCTATCAACCTGGGCTTTAGCTCGGTGATGATGGACGGCTCCTTGATGGGCGACGGCAAAACCATTGCCAGCTATGAGTACAACGTCGAAGTCACCCGCAAGGTGGTCGACATGGCGCACGCCGCTGGCGTGACCGTGGAAGGCGAACTCGGCTGTTTAGGCTCTTTGGAGACCATGCAAGGCGACAAGGAAGACGGCCACGGCACCGACGACATCATGACCCGCGAGCAACTACTGACTGACCCCGAGCAGGCGGCAGACTTTGTCAAACGCACCCAACTGGACGCGCTGGCCATTGCCATTGGCACCAGCCACGGCGCTTACAAATTTACCCGTAAGCCCACAGGCGACATTTTGGCCATTGACCGCGTGATGGCGATCAACAAGCGCATTCCCAACACCCATTTGGTGATGCACGGCTCCAGCAGCGTGCCGCAAGAATTGCTCGCCATCATCCGCGAATTTGGCGGCGACATAAAGGAAACCTTTGGCGTGCCGGTCGAAGAGATTCAAAAAGCCATCCAATACGGCGTGCGAAAAATCAACATCGACACCGACATCCGTCTGGCCATGACGGCTGCGGCTCGTCAGTTCATGTTTCAAAACCCGGACAAGTTTGACCCCCGCGACTGGCTCAAACCAGCCCGTGAAGCAGCCAAGCAAATTTGCAAGCAACGCTACCTACAGTTTGGCTGCGAAGGCCAGGCCAGCAAGATCAAAGGGCACTCGCTTTTTGTGGTGGCCGGTCAATATGCACGCGGAGAGTTGGCCCAAGTGGTGAACTGAAGTTTGACCTTGCGATAATCAAGACTAGCTGGCTGTGCAAACACCAGACTAGTTTTTTTACGTCTTCTAACTATTGACCACACCGACATGACCGCTGCCCTGCACACCTCCATGCTGACTTCCTTGCCCCTGCTTGCCCGTGGCAAGGTGCGCGACAACTACGCTGTCGGTGACGACCGCATTCTGATGGTCGCCAGTGACCGCCTGAGCGCGTTTGACGTCATCATGGGCGAGCCCATTCCCGGCAAAGGCGCGCTCTTGACGCAAATGGCCTTGTTCTGGTTTGACAAACTCGGCCCCAAAGGCTTGAACATTTGCCCCATCCACCTTACGGGCGACGCCCCTGAAAGCGTGGTCACCCCTGCCGAAGTACCCCAAGTGGTGGGCCGCTCCATGCTGGTCAAGCGCCTCAAACCCCTGCCCGTCGAGGCGGTGGTGCGCGGCTATCTGGCTGGCAGCGGCTGGAAGGAATACCAAGAAAACCAAGCCGTGTGTGGCGTGAAGTTGCCCGCAGGTCTTAAAAACGCCTCCCAACTGCCTGAGCCCATCTACACACCCGCAGCCAAAGCAGCCGTGGGCGACCATGATGAAAACATCACTTTTGAGCAAACGGTAGCCATGATTGGCCTTGACCTGGCCACCCGCATCCGCGACCTCAGCATCCAAATCTACAAGGCCGCCAGCGAGATAGCTGCGGCCAAGGGCATCATCATTGCGGATACCAAGTTTGAATTTGGCCTGGACGCCGATGGCACCCTGACACTGATGGACGAGGTGTTGACGCCCGACTCCTCGCGCTTTTGGCCCGCCGAGAGCTACCAGGAAGGCATCAACCCACCCAGTTTCGACAAGCAATTTGTACGCGACTGGCTGGAAACGGCGCAGGTGGACGGCAAGCCCTGGAGCAAAACACCGCCCTCCCCGCGCGTGCCCAATGCGGTAATTGCCAAAACCGCCGCCAAATACCAAGAGGCCATGCAGCGCCTGATGGGCTGATCAAAGGCCTTGGCTACCCGCCACGGATGCCTGTCATGAACCCATCCGCCAGCACCTCGCGCAGGTAGGCCACAAAGGCCGTCACGGCCCGGGGCACATGCGCTGAATACGGGCGGATGGCGTACAACTGCTCGGCAAATGCACCCACCGGCTTCCAGTGGGGCATCACTTGCACCAACTGGCCCGAGAGCAGGGCGGCCTGGGCGCTGAAATCGGGCAAGAGCGCAATGCCCAAATGCGTCAAAGCCGCTTCGCGCAGCGCTTCGCTGTTGTTGGCCGACAGCGCGCCCGACACGGGGATGGTCAGCCGGTCAACAGGCGCAAGCAGGTCGCGCTCCTCTGC
>CAIMHL010000006.1 GCA_903840825.1 uncultured beta proteobacterium | reverse complement strand
CCCTAAGCCCGAACATTTGAACTCGTTCGCCGTCACCCATGGCGGCGCGCTCATGACCTTGCTGGATGTCACCATGGCGGTGGCAGCGCGCAGTGTCGATCCGGTAATGGGGGTGGTCACTATTGAGATGAAAACCAGCTTTATGCAACCCGCCCGTGGCAAGTTGGTCGGTAAAGGCCATTTGATGCACAGCACCAAAACCATGGCTTTCACTGAAGCCACTGTGTTCGACACTGAAGGCCGCGCCTGCGCCCATGCCACCGGTACTTTCAAGTATGTAGGCCGGCGTCCAACACTGATTTCTACTGATTAAGTTCAATCCAACCTCATTTTCAGGAGCACTTTCATGCCTCAAAACACACAAGTTTTACTTGACAACCGCCCTGTAGGCGAAGCCCTTGCCAGCAACTTCAAACTGGTGAGCAGCGATACCCCCGAGCTCAAAGACGGCCAGGTGCTGGTGCAGCACCATTATTTAAGCCTTGACCCCTACATGCGCGGCCGCATGAATGACTCCAAAAGTTACGCTGTGCCGCAAGCCTTAGGTCAAACGATGGGTGGCGGCACCGCAGGGGTCGTCATTGAGTCCAAGAACGCCAAATTTGCTGTGGGCGACACCGTGGTCGGCATGGGCGGTTGGCAACAATACAGTGTGGTCGATGCGGACCAAGTGGGCGCCTTGCGCAAGGTCGACACCACGCATGTTCCTTTAAGTGCCTACTTGGGCGCGGTCGGTATGCCCGGCGTCACAGCTTGGCATGGCTTGGTCAAAATTATCGAACCCAAAGCAGGCGAAACCATGGTGGTCAGCGCCGCGACGGGTGCGGTGGGTAGTGCATTTGCAGCCCTGAGCAAAGCCAGGGGTTGCCGCACGGTGGGCATTGCCGGTGGACCAGATAAATGCAAGTACGCGGTTGATGAACTCGTTTTTGACGCCTGCATTGACTACAAACTGCACGCCGATGCCCAATCCCTGGGCAAAGCCGTCCGTGAAGCCTGCCCAGCCGGCGTGGATGGCTATTTTGAAAACGTCGGCGGCATGGTTCTGGACGCTGTCTTGTCCAATATGAATGCCTTTGGCCGCATTGCGGTGTGCGGCATGATTGCCGGCTACAACGGTGCGCCACTCCCCATGACATACCCGGCCTTGATTTTGATGAGCCGCCTTAAAATTCAGGGCTTTATCGTCAGTGAGCACATGGAAATCTGGCCTGAAGCGCTCAAGGAATTGGGCTCGATGGTGGCCACCGGCCAACTGCGCGCTAGAGAGTCCATTGCCCAAGGGCTGGAAGCGGCACCCGAAGCCTTTTTGGGCCTGCTCAAAGGTAAAAACTTTGGCAAACAACTGGTCAAACTCATCTAAATTTCAACTGAGGACGCTGCCGTGGCCGACATCATTCTTCACCATTACCC
This sequence comes from uncultured beta proteobacterium, assembly GCA_903840825.1. Taxonomy (GTDB): domain Bacteria; phylum Pseudomonadota; class Gammaproteobacteria; order Burkholderiales; family Burkholderiaceae_C; genus Rhodoferax. The sequence continues at coordinate 304 of CAIMHL010000006.1, read as the reverse complement.
GACCTCGCCGTTTTCTGAAAAGATCCGGCTTATCTTGGGCTATAAAAAGCTGACCTGGAAGTCGGTCATCATCCCCCGCATCATGCCCAAGCCTGATGTGCTGGCTCTTACTGGTGGTTACCGCAAAACCCCGTTTTTGCAAATCGGCTCAGACATTTACTGCGATAGCGCCTTGATTTGTGATGTGTTGGAGCATCTTCAACCCACGCCCACCTTGTACCCCGAGGGTCAAAAAGGCGTTGCGCGCATCATCGCGCAGTGGGCGGACAGCACCTTGTTTTGGGCATCAATGGCGTACAACCTG
>CAIMHL010000005.1 GCA_903840825.1 uncultured beta proteobacterium | reverse complement strand
TGCGTCAAGGCTTGGAATACCAACTCAAGGTCGTCATCGCCAAAACCGGTTTGCTTGGCAAGAAAGGAGGATACGAAACCGTGGGCGACATAGACGCCGTAGGGTACGGTGTGTTTGCGGCCTTGAATGCCAATTTGCGATTCGATGGATTTGTCCTCCATACGTGCTGCGCAAACCGTAATTGAATGCTCCAGCGAAACTATAGGTTCGATAGAGCGGGCAAAAGTGAGTTGCACGGGGCCGCGTACTTGGCCGCACTTCATCGCTCCGGTTGACATGACCGCGCCAAAGGTACGCACATCAAAAAAGTTTTGGCACATCCATTTACGCGCCTCTTCAACCGTATTAACACTGCCTTTAAGTTTTCCCTTGGAGGGCTTTTTCTTTTTGGCATCCGGCGTTTCCGTAGTTTCAATAATTTCATCGTCAGTCGGCGCCTCATCCGCGTCAAGCTTCAACGCTGAATAGGCGCGCTGGTGTTGCAGGTTCAAAACCGCCTTCTCACGCACATAAATTTCAAAGCGCTTTTCACCTGCCTCGGGTTCACGCTGGTCCTGGTTTTTGACTAGCCCAACAAAATTCCTAATTTTTCGCTTGAGCGCAACGTCCGTCACCAAGCCGTGCCCCGACTCCGCATCCATGCGCGGCATATTGCCCGCATCAGGGTCGCCGTTGGGGTTGCCGTCTTTGACGTCAAAAATGAGAACAAAGTCGTAGCGATTGGCGAGATTCATGAGGGTGTTCCTTCGGTGGTGGGGGTGGAGTCGTCAGGTTTTTTATAAAAACGTTGGTGGTAGTAACCCAACGCAAAGCGGCCTTGGTCGGGCAGAGGTAAATGTTTGGGAAAGTCGGTTATTGAATCCAGAATTTCACCGAGAAGCTTTTCAAACCATACTGATTGAGCAACCGTTAACTTCTTCAAGTGGGCATTTTTCAAGCGCAACAATGTCGTGAAAACGGCAACTGGCGTACTCGATGCTGCGCCGTAATAGCGATCCCTAATGGTTGAGTTGAGCTTGCCAGGCCCGCCTGCGGAGGCTTCTTGAATCCGCTCAAGGACGGCAAAAAGCCGACCCAGCCGGTAGGCAGGATTGGTGTTGGTAAAGTCAAGCATGGGCAAAAATTCCTTCTCGGGGGGCTGGTTGGTCGGTGTAAGAGTTGAACGACGAATCTGGCGGTTGAGGCAAGCTTTAATTACTGCTGCTCTTGCATACGGTACGTTTGGCGCCTGCTTACCTTGCTGTGTCTTCTTTGCTTGTTCCGCACGGCAGCGTCCCACTGCAGCGTTCAACCACGCACGGGGATAAGGCACATCTGGCCCGGCGAAAACTGCATCGATGATGGCTCCGCCCATGTTGGGTGGAAGTCGATCGATATCGCCAAAACTTTGACTGCTTGTCGATAAGCACACTGCTTGCAGCAATTGCTTCAGACTTGGATATTGCGGGTCGAAAGGCCCGCGTGCCATTTCAAGGTCTTTGAAGTGCTGGCCGATGCGCTCGCCCAGCTCAGTCAAGGGCAGGCAATGGTAAAAACGAATGCTGATGCGGGCGGCGTTAGGTGCCAAACCTAAGATGTGAAAGCGATTGTTGTCGCCTTCTGCGCCATGTTTACCCGACTGAACGGCGTTGAACAGGCTTTGGACAGCGCGAACACTGCGGTCGGGGTCGTCCTTGGGTGGGTCGCCAAAAATGTCAACTCCAACAGATTCAAACTCAGAATCCCGGTCTGACCAGAACACGGTGGAGGCGTCACCCACTTGAATGCGTTGGTCTGAGCCTTTGCGCAGCAGGTGGTTCAGGGCTGTGGTGTAGGCAAATGCGGCGGCTTGGCTTACCGGTGCGTTCTCCCCTTGGCGCTTTGTTTTACCGTAGGACTCAAAGGCGCGGGCGTTGAATGAGACGATGTTGGCCCCCGATGATTGCGCCCCCCAAAC
>CAIMHL010000004.1 GCA_903840825.1 uncultured beta proteobacterium | reverse complement strand
CATATTAGATGATCGTCCGATACATTAACTTCTGTTCGGGAAACGATTCCTAAACAGTTAATTATTTTATTTATCCTCGGAGAAACACGACATGAAAAAAACTCTCATCGCTATGGCCGTATTGGCTGCTTCCGGCGCTTCTTTTGCTCAGTCAAGCGTTGCACTGACAGGTAACTTCACAACAGGCTACGAAACTAAACAAGCTGGTTCCGCTGCTGTGCGCACTGGTGGTCTTGGTGTTGACACTGCTGCCATCAAACTCGTGGCTTCAGAAGACTTGGGCGGTGGATTGAAAGCTTCTGCTCAAGTGACCTTGGGCGGCATGATGCGTGATGGCGCTGGCACTGGCGAAGATGCCAATCTGACTCTGGAAGGCTCCTTCGGCAAAATCGTGTTGGCTACTGTTGAAACCACAGGCAGTGGCATTGTTCCCCGCGCAGCTGCTGGCGCTCCTGGCTACGACCTGCAAGGCCGTGTTTACTCTGCCAATTCAAACATTGATATCGTCAGCTACACCACCAACGAACTTGCACCTGGTCTGAAACTGTCTGTTAACTACGTTGACCGTGGTGCCTTAACTGGCTCTGGCTTGAATGCCGGTACCAGTGGTGCCGCTGTAGCCACACCAAGCTTTGGTATTGCTGTAGCCTACGCATTGGGTAAAGTTAGCGCTGGCGCTGATTACACATCGTGGACACGCCAAGGTGACGCTTTGGTAGCTGTCAGCACCGCTGCAGATTCACGCGTCCGTATCTCTGGCAACTACGACCTCTCAGTTGCCAAGATCGGTGCTGGTTACTCTCGTTTAGTGGCAACTAATGGTGGTATTACTACTGAAACCGCCTACGGCGTTTCTCTGCCTATCGGTGCTATTACTTTGGGTGCACAGTACGGCACAAAAAGTACCGATTCAACTGTAGCAACACAAGTTGACAGCAAGGGCTACACCCTTGGTGCCCAGTATGACTTGAGCAAGCGCACCAACGTGTCTGTCAGCATGTACAACTTCGACACCCTTGCAACTAAAGACCAAACCGGAACTCGCGTGTTTGTTTCTCACTCCTTCTAATCCCCCGCTGGCGCAAGCCAGCTGAGGTTTAAAAGCCAAAAACCCCGCTGTAGCGATGCAGCGGGGTTTTTTGCGTTTGGCTGTGAGCAGTCGCGACATCCTTGGGGGACTTGTGAATTCTCAAGTGGGGTGGGAGCGGAGTTTGAAGAAATCGCAAACCACCTCGGGTGAAGGGCTTTAAAGATATGGGGGTTGATTTATGAAATGTCCCAACAACAACCAGGAGTCCCATGTCATGCGTTCCTTCAAATTTTCTCATGCGTCTATAGCTGCTTTGCTGGTGCTTGCCTGTGCTACAGCCGCCCATGCCCAGAAGGCGGGTGACACGATTGTGGCTATTGGGGCCGCCAGAATATCTCCCAGTCTCTCACTGGGGGCCTTGAATTCTGTGGGTCTAGACGCCACAGCATTCAACGGTAGCACCGCCGGTGCAAGCGCCTCGGCAGGCTATGCAGAGACGCTGTCTCTGAGTGTCTTGCAAATGTTTACCAACAATGTGGCGGTGGAGTTCTCTTTGGGGGTGCCGCCCACGATCAACCTTGATGTTCGGTTGACCAGTGTTTACTTGCCCCATGCCGCCAAGGCAGATGTGTTGACGCCAGCCGCGGTGGCCAAGTACCTGTTCAACTCGCCGGCAGACAAGTGGCGGCCTTATGCGGGGCTGGGTTTAACGTACGCCTCGTTTGACAAGGTGAGTGCGGACAAGTCCAACGTGTTGGTCAATGCCTTGGGCGGTACCTCGGCGTCTTTGAGTTCGTCTTGGGCGCCGGTCTACAGCTTGGGCTTTATTTATAACTTCACAGAACGTCTTTCCGTCAATGCTTTGGTGGCCTATATCCCCTTGAAGGCGGATGTGACGTTTGTGGGGCCGGGCATCACGGGCCCCGTCACCACCACGGGTTCACTGGAGCTGAATCCTACGGACTACGTGATTCGGCTGGGCTACAAGTTTTAAGGGGCTGGGCGGCTAAGTAGCCGCTTTTGTCCTCGGTTATATTTGGCGGATGAACACTGACTCCACCACCACTTTTCATGTTGGCCTTAGGCGACTTCGGGCATTGATCGTAAAAACAGCTTGGTTGGGTCTGGCCGTGGGGCTGGTCGCTTGTTCGTCGGTGCCACAAAAGCCGCTGCCTGAGAGCAGCAAGGTTTTTGGCCCCGACTGGCAGGCACTTAATTTTCCGGGCAAAACCCCCACAAACTACACGCCTGAAAAGAAGGGTGGGCGCGATTCGATGCGGGCTTTTGCAGCTTCGTCGGCCAGCATGTTGCGGCGCACGGTGCACATTGCGCCGCAAGATTTGGGGCGTGTCAAGTTTTCATGGCAAGTGGCCGAGTTGATGGCCACCGCAGATTTGACATCTCGCGATAAGTCAGACTCGCCAGTGCGCCTGGTACTGGCCTTTGAGGGGGATCGGAGTCGCTTTTCTGCCAAAGATGCGATGTTGTCCGAGTTGTCGCACGCCCTGACGGGTGAGCCCATGCCTTATGCCACGTTGATGTATGTGTGGAGCAACACGCGCCCGGCGGGTTCGGTGATCAAGAGTGGGCGCACGGACCGTATCCGAAAGTTGGTGGTGGAGTCAGGGCATAAAAACCTGAACGCTTGGCTAGATTACGAGCGCGATATTGCCGCTGACTTTGAGCAGGCCTTTGGCGAGCGCCCAGGCACTTTGGTAGGCATCGGCGTCATGACCGACAGCGACAATACCCGCACAACCGCTCAAGCCTGGTATGGCGCTGTGACGCTGGCTGCGTCGATAGACCTCAAGTAACGATCCCAGGGGTGGACTTACTTTTTGGCGTCTTTTGAGTCAGGAATAACAGCATCAATCACGGCGCCGGTTACCTTGAAGCCGGTTTTGACCACCGTCGCCCCAGCAGTGACCACAGCATCAGCCACCGCGACCACCGCGCAGCCACTGCAAAGCAGGGTGCCGGCTAGGAGTGCGGCGGTCATCAATGATTTGCTTGGGCTGTTCATGGTCTAAGGCTCTCTGTTAATAAATAGCATTTTTAACACAGTCCGGGAGCTGTGGCTGCGTATGCATGGTAAATACGTTTTTGTTGATTTAAATTATTTGTTAAATATTTATGGTGATTGGTCGTTATTAAGTGGACCAGCTTCTATCAACAGGAACCGCCGTGATTACCTTTTTACCCCTCGTCATCTTGCTGCTCATTTTGGCGTTGATGTGTTTTCTTTTGTATTACTTCTATATCCAGCAAAGTCTAGAGACTATGTCCCGTCAGTTGGCCCGCTTGCAGGCAACCAAGGTCAGCGACCTGGGTGCCGACCTTATTCGACGCGAAAAGGCGCACCATTTGGATCAACTTCTGCTGCTGGAGGCAGATCTCTCTCGTTATCAGCGCGATTTTTTGAGTGACGAAGAGTGGGCGATGGTTGACGTAGCACACAGAAGTATTGAGCGCTGCATTGAGGCATTGAAACAGTCTGGTGATTGGTTGGGCCTCCCGTTTGAATTGGAGTGGAACGACCTGCTGGCCCGCATTCCTAAGCTAATCTCCCTGTATAGCCTGACACCAGCGCGGTTTTGCGGGGCTGATGATGCCAACCTGCGGGCCGAGGACGCCGTCGATGTCTCCACACGGAGCCGCAGCCGGTTGCTGCTGCGTTTGGCTTAATTGCCCCTTTGAAATGGTCCCGCCGACAGGAATCGGACCTGTATTTCACGCTTAGGAGGCATGCGCACTATCCATTGTGCTACGGCGAGAATCGGGTTTATTGTAAGGGCCCAAGGGGTCGAAATCAGTCGTAGCGCAGCGTGAAAATGAGGTCGACTGCGCTTTGCTCACCGGTCTGGGCACGCAGGGTAAAGCGGCGCGATAGGTCGTAAAAGATGTAGAAAGTGCCCAGCGTGCCGGCCAAGCTGCGTTCGTAGGCCACATAAATATCTCCTGAGAGGCGCTTGCCCAGGGTGACGGCGGCGCTGGTGCTGCTGCCATCGGCGTTGCTGCTGGCGCCCCGCATGGACAACTCATCAAGCCCCAGAGCGTCGGCCAACCCACCCGACAAACTTTTGCCTTTGCCGCCCAACAAGGCCAGTGCGGCTTGTTGTAGCACGGCCGACTCGGCACCGCCATTGGCTGCAGAGCGGCCCAGCACCAACCAGGCGAGTTTTTCAGCGTCAGGTAGCTCAGGTTCGGCATACAAGCGCACAACAGGGGAAAGGGCTGTACCGCTGATTTGTACCCCCACGCGCTGCTGCATATTGGGCCTGATGGCCAGGATGTTGAGGGCAGGGTTGTTGATGGGGCCGATAAAGCGCAGTTGGCCTTCTTCGAGTGCCAGTTGCTGGCCATAGGCCTTGAAGGTGCCTCGCACCGTGCGCAGGTCACCGGTTAGGGTGGGCGTTGTGGCTTCGCGTGCGCCACTGCGCAAGTTGAGTTGGCCGGCAAGTCGTGTCACCAAGCCATGGCCGCGCACCGCGAAGTCGGGCCCAAGGTCCAGGGTGATGTTCACCTCGGGGGTGATGCGCAAACCGGCGCTGGTTGCCGGTTTGGCAGGCGCGCGCGGGGTGGAGACGTTGCTCCGGCGCACCATGACGTCATCGTCAAGCTGGGGGGCTGAGTCTTCGGGAAGTATAAAAAGTGCTTGGTCGGCTTTAAGGGTGCCTGAGACCGTTAACCGGGCCTCACTGAGTTGGGCGGCGAGTTGGCCCGAGACCGAGAGCCGTCGGTCGGCCCGGGTGCTGACGCGCAGAGCCTGGGCGGTGGCGTCTAGCGACATGCGCAGGCGCGAGGCCAAGGCTTGGCCCGGTGCGCCGGCGGGTAGCCAAAGCACATAGCCTTTTAAAGAGAGCGTGCCGCCTGTGTTACCGCCAGCGCCTTTGAGGGTGAAGTCGTCAATGTTGAGGCGCTGGCCGTCCAGGCTGGCACTGAGTTGGCCTTGGCTGAAGTCGATGCCGTCCACCACGGAGCGTACGGCCAGGTCTTGTGCGCGCAGTTTGCCGCGCCACTGCGGCTCGCTGCGGGTGCCCGTGACAGTGGCTTGCGCATCCAGCGTGCCGCGCAGCCGCCAGCCGGGCGGTGCCAGCAGCGACCACGCGCCAACAGGGGGCAGTTTGGCGGTGAGGGTGCCACTTAAGGGGGCATCGGCGGGCCATTGCCAGGTGTCGTTTTGGGTGCTGAGGCGGGTGCTGATCTGGGCGTGGGCCTGACCGGCGCGCTCGCTGTCCCAGCTTAATTGGGTGGAAAGCGCATCGGCATCGAGCGTCACATCAAGACGCGCTTCGCGCACGCCGGCCCGAATGGTGCCCGCGGTGGTGTCTTCGGTGAGTAGTTGTAGGTCGCCACTGGTGCGCGCCAGAGAGGCGCGCAGGCGCAAGGTGTCGCCGCCGGAGGCGCTCCACTGGCCCCCAAACATCAGGTCGCCGCGCAGTCCGAGATTGGTCATTTGGGTTTGGCCGAACATTTCCAGCCAAGCCAGCGGCAGGTTTTGGAGCCGCCCCTCAGATTGCCATTGCGTGGGGCTCCAAAGCGCCGGTTCCCAAGCCAGGCTGGCCGTGCCGGCTGCGGGGCCCGTGAGCTGGGCCTTGCCTGCGCCTAATGAGAGCTTGGGGCTGGTGCCGCTTTGGTTCAAGTTGAGCTCAATGGGGGCTTGGGTTTGCAGTGTCCAGGTGCCGTTGTGTTGCGGATCGCTGGCGCTTAATTGGGCCTGGCTGACTTGCGCTTGCCATAGGCCGGGGCTCATTTGGCCGCCTTGTGCTTGCGCTTGCAGGGTGTAGCGGCGGGGGCCTGATTCAAGCTCGGCTTTGAGATTCAAACTCAAACGCAGTGCGGCCAGCGGCCCTTGCCAGTGGCCGCTGAGAGTGGCCTGCCCGTCAACAGTGGTTGGTCCCAGTGGGCTGGTGATGCCAGGCCAGGTTTGCAACCACCGGTTGACCAGGGCTGCGTCTAAAACGCTGATGTTCAGGTCGCCGCCGCCATCTGTGCTGGCCAGTTGGCCTTTGACGGTGCCGCTGGCGCCGGGGACATTAAGCGCCAGTTGGCCCTGAGCTGCCCGAGATTGGGTGTTGTAGCTGACCTGGCCCCGTATTTGTGCGTCGTTGGTTTGCAGGTGACCTTCTGCGTTTAGGAGGTGCGTGGCCTGCTGGAGATTGAGTTGCCCTTGTAGCACCATGACCGGCAAGCGCGAGTCTAGGGCTGCGAGTTTGAGGTTTTGCAGGCTCAGCGTACCGGCCCAGAGTTGGGGGGTGGTCAGTTTGCCTTGCACTTCAAGTTGGCCACCGGCACCACGGGCCTTGAGTGCGTCGACCTTCCATTGGCCCTGGCTAAAGACGCCTTGGGCGTCGAGCATGTCTAGCGGCAGGCGGTGCTGGTTCCAAGGGCCGCTGTAGGTGTTGGTGAGTTTGACTGTGGCGCGCCAGTTGGGGCTTGTGCTGGCAGGGTCGGGGTGGGCATTTGGGGTAACCGAGGCGGTGCCGCTGAGTTGGGTTTGGGGTGCTTGGGGCCACAGGGCGCTTAGGTTCAGCGCTTGCCATTGGGCGCTGGCCTCCAGCACGGGCTGGGTGTGCCAGGGTTGCACACGGGCACTGACTTGGGCCTGCATGGCCTGGTTGGTGCGCAACTCAGGGACCAGTTGGGCGGTGAGTTGGAGCACGGCATTGCGCCCGGCCAGTTCGCCACTGATTTCGGCGCTGGCTTTAACCTGAGTGGGTTGGCTAGTTTTGGGCAGGGTGGTTTGCACGCTGCCTGCCAGCGACAGGTTCAGCGCCATGGGCGCTTGGGCTAGCAGTTGGCCTTTTAAAGTGTAATCTCCAGATGAAATATGGGCTTTAAGCCCATCCATCTTGTGTAGAAAGCTATCATAAATATAGTG
>CAIMHL010000003.1 GCA_903840825.1 uncultured beta proteobacterium | reverse complement strand
TGAATGTTCAGGATTCATGGCAAGGCCAGAAGATGGCGATGAGACCAGCCTGCTTGGCCAAAATCCCCCCGCTGGCCTGCGGCCAGTCTGAAGATCATCTAGCCGGCCTCCCACCGCGGTGAGGCGGTGGGGTTAAAGTGAGTTTGCGAACTTGCGATAACCACTGGAGGCCGGACATGAAATATAGCGGAATTGACCTGCATTCGAACAACAGTGTGGTGACGGTGACTGACGAGGCAGATCGGGTTGTGGCGGAGAAACGGCTGCCCAACGACTTGGACAAGATCATCGAATTTCTGTCGCCCTGGCGCGAGGAACTGGCTGGGGTGGTGGTGGAATCCACCTACAACTGGTATTGGCTGGTCGATGGTTTGCAGCAAGCCGGGTTTGAGGTGAAGCTGGCCAATACCTATGCCATCAAGAAATACGACGGGCTCAAGTACAGCGGTGACCAAACCGATGCGCGACACCTGGCCCACCTGCTGCGACTGGGGATCCTGCCCACGGGGACGATTCTGCCCCCGGATCACAGGGCGATACGCGATCTGGCCAGAAAGCGCATGCAGCTGGTCCGCAGCCGCACCAGTCACATTTTGGCGATCGAGAACATCCTGGCGCGCCAACGGGCGATCAGCATGCGTAGCAACCAGGTCAAGCGCCTGACGCACGCCGATGTGGAACAGATGGGACTGCCCGAGGATGTGGCACTGGCCGTGCAGAGCAATCGGGCGGTGATTGCCACCCTTGGGGAGCAAATCAACCTCTTGGAAAAGCGCCTACAAGAAAGGCTCGGGGAGCGCATTGAATACGCCTTGTTGACCAGCGTTCCTGGCATCGGCCGCATCCTGGCGGCGACCATTTTGCTGGAGACCGGGCCGATCGAGCGCTTTGACGCGGTGGGCAACTATGCCTCCTATGCGCGCTGTGTCGATAGTCGGAACATGTCCAACGGCAAGAAGAAAGGGCAAGGCAACGCCAAAAATGGCAACAAGTACCTGGTCTGGGCCTTTGTCGAGGCGGCCAATTTCGCCTTGCGCTTCAATGCCCAAGCCAAGCGTTTCTATGAACGCAAGAAAGCCAAGACCAATAACCTGGTGGCGACCAAGGCGCTGGCGCACAAGTTGGCGCGGGCCTGCTACCACATTCTCAAGGAGCGAACTGCCTTTGACGTAAATCGCTGTTTTGCATGAGTTACGACGGCAGCGGCAAGCCCGGAAAGGGGGATGGAGGTTCAGCCATGAGTCTGAATGGGATGCCGCTGTCGTCACCTGAGCAGCAAAGCGGATCGCCTGCAACGCGAGCCACAAAGGGATTGGCGCCGGGACACCGGCAGCCACTGAGTCTGTGCAATCCAATTGGACGCGAAGCGGTACCAAGGTTCTTCTGGGGCGGCAGAGGCCGCTAGGGCGAGAGCAACTCATCGCTAATCGCTAGATCCCGATGGGTGACTGGCGCGATTCGTTCGCAGCCAACACATGAAGAAGCGGGTGCGGTCAACTACTGCGACGGAGACTGGAGAAATTCAAAATCGGGCGGCTTGCGCCGCCCATGGAATCGTTTGCTCACTTGACACGGGCCGGCTAATGGGGGCCCCCTTTGACAAGGGGGTAAACCTCGCCGCAGCCACGTCTCCCCGGAAATCGGGGATGCCGCCCTGTTGGAAGCAAACTCAGGAGCGGGCAGCTCGTTGCAGGCGGTCCAGGACGCCCGCCCAGGCGGGGCTGGTCGGAGGCGATTCGACCAGAATGGTGTCTGCCCCGGTCAAGTCCAGGGTGCGCAGGTGGGCGTACAACCCTCTGGCATAGGAAGTGGCCACCGCGGGCACCACGATGGCCTGGC
>CAIMHL010000002.1 GCA_903840825.1 uncultured beta proteobacterium | reverse complement strand
GGTTACTCCATCGTGCTGCAAGGGGCATCGTCTGCGCATTTAGCGTCGCTGCCATTGCTGCGCCGTATAGAGAGCGATGGCATTTGCCTGTTGACCTCTGGAACGGCTGAACAGCGTCGTCAGACGATTGAGCAGGTTGCAGCGCTTGGGCAACCGTTGGTGCTGATTCAGGACGATCTGCCCGGCGATATAGCCGATGCTTGCTCACTGATCCAAGATGACACAGGCGGGGGGGCTGAGATCGCCCGGCACTTGTTTAATCGCTCAAGCAAGCATGCCGTGATGCTGCTGCCTTCTGTCTCATGGGCCGCCATGGAGCGTCGTGAGGCGGGCGTGCGATCCGTGCTGTCCACGATGGCGCGTCCGCCGGCCTTTCATGTTGTGCGTTGTGGTGACGAAGGGTTCGACGACACCCAGGCCGCTTTTGCATTGCACGTGGAAATGCATGGTCTGCCAGACGTGGTCATCGGCGGCAATGACCGCATGGCGATCGCTGCAATGAAATTTATTCAAACTCTTGGCCGTGCCGTGCCTGCTGATGTACGGGTCACGGGCTTTAACGGTTTCGACTTTTGGCGCTATGCCAGTCCAGAACTCACGACTGTGTTTTCGCCCGCATTTCAGCTTGGCGCGGAGAGCGCGCGCGCGCTGCTGCGGCGGCTGGAGGTCGGCAGTTTTCCCTGGCGCAAGCGAATCTTGCCAGTGGTTTTCGCACCCACTGTCTCATCGGAGGTCATCGTGGGCATGAAGTCTGGTTCCAGGGATTTGGGTTTGGGCAAGCACCGAAACGCCGCTAAAGAGCGGCATTTAACCAAGGAGTAGTTCTGATGAAGACGACACGGATATCCATGAAGTACCTCGCTTTAACGAGCACAGCCATTGTTCTTGCTGCTGCTACGGGCTATGCCCAGGCACAAGCGTTCCGATGCCCTCGAGTGGGCGGTGACCTGATTTATGCACTTGAGTCCAAGGTGCCGGGTCTGGATCAGCACACCTCCAATGCGGGGGCGACGCGCAATGTGGCTCTGAACATCTATGAGTCGCTGGTCACCCGCGACGAGACGATGAATCCTGTGCTGGAGTTGGCTGAAACCATGACGGTGAGCCCCGATGGCAAGACCTACACCTTCAAGCTGCGTCAAGGCATTCAGTTTCACAATGGCAAGACCATGACTTCGGCTGATGTGATCGCCTCCTTTGACCGCTACAAGCGCGTTGGGGTAGACCGCTCCATCTTGGATCCAGTGGACAAGTGGGCAACACCGGACGCCAACACCTTCGTGATCACGCTCAAGGAAGCTCGCCCTCTGTTTATTGAGGCGCTGTCTTCTTTCACGGTGCCAATCGTCATCGTGCCAGCAGAAAACGCACAAGCGCCCGCCCAGCAACTGCCTGTGGTGGGGACGGGCCCTTTCAAACTCGAGGAGTTCCGTGCCGACAGTTTCGTCAAACTGCGCCGCTTTGATGGCTACAAGCCTGACACCCGCCACAACCAGATGACTGGGTATGCTGGCAATAAGCGTGCGTGCGTCGACACCGTCACATTCCGCATGATGACCGAGCCCGCAGCGCGAACGGCCGCACTTGAGGTTGGGGAGATTCACGCGGTTGAGGACGTGCCCGCTGCTTCACAAAAGCGCCTGCGCGAAAACAAGGCCATCAAGCTCGCACGGCTGGAGACTTTTTGGATGAACGTGGCTTACCCTAACTTCAGCAACCCACCGACAGACAACCCCAAGGTCCGCCAGGCTATGTTGGCAGCGATGGACTTTGAAGAGATCATGGAAGCCGCCCACGAGGGGCAGTACAAGCTCAACCCCGGCTTTCAGTTCCCGGGTCAGCAGTACTACACAGAAGCCGGCAAAGAGTTGCTGAACCAGAAAAACCGCGCCAAAGCAAAACAACTGTTGCAAGAAGCTGGTTATAAAGGCGAAAAGATCGAGCTGCTGACCAACCGGGACTTCCCCGTGATGTACAACACCTCTTTGGTGATGGCAGAGCAGCTCAAGGCTGCGGGCATGAATGCAGAGTTGGTCGTGCTGGACTGGCCGGCTGCACTGCAGCGCAGCCAGAAGCAGACCACAGGCTGGAACGTGTTCTATACCGGCTGGATCACCGTTATCGCACTGGGTGGCCCCCAGACCCTGCGGCAGATGGCCGAACCCAATCCGGTCTATATGCCCAAGGACAACAAGGTGGACCCGAGCTACATGGCCGCCTTCAATGAGATCAACACCGCACCGACTCTGCAAGCCAGGCAGGCCGCATTTGCCAAGGCGCAGCGCATTGCCATCGAGCAGGTGATGGCGATTCCCTTTGGTGTGGCGCCCAAGACGCAAGCGGTCCGCGCAAATGTTGAGGGCTACAAGGCTTACTACACCCCGCGCCTGTCCAACGTCTGGCTCACCAATTGATCGTCCAGGACCAGGCGCTACAGGTTTGAGATGCAGCAGCAGGAGAACACTGGGTCATGATGGCGTATTTCCTAAAGCGCTTGGTGCAGTGTATTCCGCTGCTGCTGCTGGTGAGCTTGTTGTCGTTTGGTCTGATCAAGCTGGTCCCCGGCGATCCGGCCATTGTGATGGGAGGCACCAACGCAACCGCGGCTGAGATCGAAGTCATCCGCAAGAACCTTGGCCTGGACCGCCCGTTTCACGTGCAGATCCTGAGCTTCTATGGCAATCTGGCTCAGGGTGACCTGGGGCGCTCGCTCATGCTCGGGCAACCGGTTCGGGACGCCATTTTGGAGCGAGTGCCGGCCACGCTGGCTGTGGCACTGTATTCCATGCTGCTCACGCTGTTGGTGGGGCTGACCATCGGGGTGCTGGCGGCACTGCGGCACAACACCTGGGTAGACCAGGCGCTCATGAGTGTGGCTTTGCTCGGTGTCTCGCTGCCCAATTTTTGGCTCGGCTTGGTGTTGAGTTTGGTGTTTTCAGTGCATCTGGGCTGGCTACCCACGGGCGGTTATGTCGAGCCCTCTGCGAACTTGATCGGTTGGTTGCGCAGTGCCACATTGCCAGCTGTTTCTTTGGCACTGCTGCAAATTGGCTTGTTGGCCCGCATCACCCGATCGGCCATGCTGGAGGTTTTGCGTCAGGACTACATTCGCACCGCGCGCGCC
>CAIMHL010000001.1 GCA_903840825.1 uncultured beta proteobacterium | reverse complement strand
TGGTCGGCAGTTGTGCAGTGTGTCCCGTCGTTTGGGACGGACGTCTTCATGAAATCTAATTTTTGGTGTCAGAAGGCAGGTAACGGTTATGGTCCGTTCCTGGTCATTGATAGATTGCCTCGAAAGCCTTTTCTTTCTGCGACACTAAACGCGTCAATTAGGACTAGGGAACCATCCATGACGGCATATCTACATGGCAATATTGAAATACACGATGCAGTTCTATACGAGCAGTACCGTGCGCCGGTGTCCGCAATTATTTCGGCGTACGGGGGGCGCCATCTTGTTCGAGGTGGTGCTGTAGAAGTGTTGGAAGGTGATGGCAAGGTCTCACGTCAAGTGATTCTTGAGTTTCCCGATATGGATTCGCTCAAAGCGTTTTATTACTCACCCGAATACACATCTGCCAAGGGGATACGACAGAAAGCCGCGACAGGAACTTGGGTGGCTATGGAAGGTATGCTGCCTTAGCTTGAAACACTAAGGTGTTGCTTATTCGGATTGAAGTTCTGAAACTGTGCACGGTGTACATCGCCATTGCAGCGTTGCGGGTGCTCATGGCCATCCGGTTCAAGCGCCCTGAGGGGTGGGGACGGACAACCAGGCTGATGGCTGAGCGCCACAACTGCGGTAACCGCCCGAGTGGCCGAATGTTCAAAGCACTTAGTAGTCGTTCAGGACCGTCCGCTTGTCGGTCCCTCAGTTCGACGCAAATCGGATCCGGCACGGGTCATGCGTAAACGTGCCCATTTCCGCGCGCGAGAATCCTGACTGACTTTCCAAATCACCGACATTCATCCTCCAAGAAGGTGAGTTCAGCCTGTTCTATCAAATGCGGGAAAACCCTGGATTAACTTACAAAGTTATCAGATAACATGAATACATGTCAGATTTAAAACTGAGTGCAGTTGCTAAGCCCAAGCGGTTTCCCGATGAGATTACGGCTGTCTTGATGCAGCGAATGGATAGCGGAATCTACCTGCCGGGCAGTAAGCTGCCGTCCACGCGTGAACTGGCAGAGTTATTTCATGTCAGCCCACCAATAGTGCGCGAGGCGCTATCTCGCTTGAAACACGATGGCTACATCGAACCGCGCCAGGGATCCGGCGTTTTCGTGAAGGACAGGTTGTCAACACCCAGTTTGAGGTTGGATTTCGAATTGGATGCCGGTCGAAGTCTGCTTGCAGATACCTACGAGGTTCGTCTGCATGTTGAGCAATCCTGTGCAGAGTTGGCGGCATTGCGTCGCACCCCACAAGATCTCGCCGCAATTTACTTCGAGTTGAAGCAAATGGATTTAGCCGTCAAAAATCGCACTGATGGCACGGGGGCCGATGTGCGTTTTCATCTGGCTATCGCGGTGGCCACGCATAACACAGCCATGCTTATGCTGCTGAAGTTTCTGTATGGATCCTTGGCCGACAGTGTGAAGGTGGCTCGTACCAACAGCGACCGCACCCCAGGTCGTCCAGAGAAAGTTCAGTCAGAACACGAGGCCTTGTACCGGGCCATTGAAGCTGGTGACCCGCAAACGGCCAGAAAATCGGTGCGAAAGCACCTCGAAGGCGCAGCTGGAAGACTGGGATTGCCCATAGGGTCTCAGTCTGAATTGAAAGTACCAACAGCCATTTCAAACATACAAAGGAAGCAGTAATGCCACAACCCGCCTACTTACCCTTGGTCGATGTCAACTATCCTGACCGCTCGGCGACAACTATCCTGGCCGGTGGAAGCGGGGAATGAATTTAATTATTTATGTTGATGAACTTGCCTTTCTTGCAGGAGTGGTCTTACCCTCCTGAGCAGCACGGCGGCGGTAACTCTCCACATTCATCTCCAAAATTGTTGAGTGATGCACCAAGCGGTCAACAGCAGCCAGCGTCATCGCAGGCTCCACAAATACTTCGCCCCACTGTGAGAACGGCGTATTGGCTGTAATTGCCAAACTCTTTCGCTCATAGCGCTCCGATATCAATTCAAACAATACAGAAGTTTCAGCCTGGTCACGACGCACGTAGCTGAGGTCATCGAGAATCAGCAAGTCAAACCGGTCCAGCTTGGCCAACTCCTGAGGCAGCCGTAAATCACGCCGTGCCGCTTGCAGACGTTGCACCAAGTCAGAACAACGGGTGAAGAGAACCCGCCGTCCAGCGTCTATCAAGGCATGCCCCAAGGCGCTGACCAAATGACTTTTACCCACCCCCGGCGGCCCGAACAACAAGACGTTGGCACCCCGCTCAATCCACTCGGTACCCTGCGCCAAAGCCATCACCTGTGCCTTGGACACGCTGGGTACGGCTGAGAAGTCAAAGCTGGAGAGTCGCTTGGCCAGACTTAAGCCCGATTCATTGCGGTGTCGGTCAATACGACGAACCTCGCGTTCATTGATTTCATGCTCCAGCAAAGCCTCCAGCAACCGGTGCGCAGGCCAGCCCTCATGATCGGACTGTGCACACAGGTCACCGGCCAAGCGTTTGATGGTGGGCAGGCGCAAGTCCGTGAGCATCACCCCAAGGCGCGCCGAAGTGGCGGTGACGGTCGTTGTCGTTGCTGAGTTTGTAATTGACACCTTGCTCATAGGGCCACCTCCAACAGCGCGTCATAAGCGGCCAGCGTTGGCAGTGTCACCACCACCTGCGGCACATCTCCCTTGGGCGGTGCCAGCAGCTCGGTTAAAGCGGTGAGGTCTGGCAATTGGTTGAGTTCAATCAACTGCTCGAGCTCATGGGCAAGTTGAGCCTCATGCCCGTTGGCAGCCAAGACCAGCAGGCCCACTATTGTTTTACAGGCTTCGCGTTCAGGCCTTTGGGCGATTAGTCGCTCCCACGTTTGGCGGTACACGGTACGGGGAAAGGCTGCATCGCGCAGCACCCAGCGGGCAAAGGCACCGGGCTTGCGTTTCAAAGCCCCCACCAAATGCCGGTAGTCAATGGAGCGACCCACGCGCTGCCCCTGCGCAGGTCTTGCCCTTGGCAGACTCACAACGCAAAGACCCCCCAGCCAGCCCTCAACGTGCTGGGCATACTGGCGCACCATCAACCGGTGACCAATCAGTTGGCTCGGTACGCTGTAGAGCACGCCCTTGAGGGTGAAGATGGCATATTTACTGACGCGTGCAGGAATTTCCTCAAACTCGGCGGTCCGGCGCACTGGCAAGGGTTTGAGCATGGCCCGTTCGGTAATCAAAAGCTTAGTGGCTCGCGTATTCATGCGTTGCACGATGGTGGCGACAAATGTTTCGTAATCACCACGCACATCAAAACTGCGACTGCCGCGCAGGCGCAAGGCTTGGTCCAGTGCGGTCTTCAAAGAGTTGTTGCGTGCTTCAATGGAGCCGTTCTCGTTGGATTGGCCGGGGTTGCAGCGTGTTGCTCGCAATCCGTAGTGGCTGCACAGGTCTGCATACCGCCGGGTCAAATCCTCTTGCTCAGTCAAATTATTGAAGGCGGCTGACAAACTGTCGGTGCGGTGCTCCTCCGGCACGCCGCCCAAAGCCCACAGTGCAGCCTGCAACCCAGTGGACAGGGCCACGAAGCTTTCGCCGGAGTCAATGACCGTGACGTGGCGCCAGCCGGAATAGGCCAGTGCAAATTGGTACAGGCGATGAGTAAATGCCACGCCGGCAATCTCCACATTGAGTTCATTGGCCACGGTAAAGTCTGAGATGCCTTGGCGCCCAGGTGGATGTTCTTGTGCAAAGTAGACCTCCCGCTCGAGGCCAAACTTGGCCCGCCACAGGCGTATGCGGCGCTGCAAGGTGCGCAGCACGTTGGTATCCCACTGACCAGGATAACGGCGCTGGAGTTCTTCAAGCAGGGTGACAGCGTTGAGTCGGGCATCAGTTTGCAGCAAAGGGATGACCTCGCTGTCCCAAACTGCACTCAAGGGGTCCTCTCGGGTGCGCCAGTTCCGAGCCGGTCGCTGGGAGGGCAGACTTTGTGCGTCCTCAAGCCGTCGGGCGCTTCTCTCGCTGATTCCGGTTTTGGCGGCTGAAGCTACTTGGCTGAGCTTGTTGCGGTGTTGTTTGTACTTGAGCACTTGGTGGTCCGTGATTCTCTTGCCAGGCATGCTGATCTACCTTCGATTTATGTTCGAAGGTAGAACGGTAGCCCCGCCTCCCGGACCCGCCCGGTTTAGGCCTCTAACCGGCCAACATAGTTGTCGTCAACCGGCCACGGTAATTGTCGTCAACCATACCCTTCAACGCAGACGTTACCGCGCCAGCGATGACATTGCCTGTAGGTGCATGCGATTGTCACTTTCATGTTTTTGAGTCGTCTTCCAACTACCCACTTGCAGCGACGCGCAGCTATACGCCTACACCTGCACCGCTCGCAGCCTACAAGGCGATGGCGCGCACATTGGGATTGAGTCGCGCTGTATTGGTTCATCCCAGCGTGTACGGGCCAGATCACCGCAGCTTTGAAGACACATGACGCCATAGCCGCGAGTGGATGCGAGGGGTTGCCGTGGTGTATCCCGATACATCTGCTGACGACATTTCACGCTGGCACGACCTCGGTGCTCGCGGAACACGCTGTAACGCACTCTTTGAAGGGGGCGCGGCGATGCAGGATTTGCCAAGAGTCATTGCCAAGGTCAAAGACTTTGGCTGGCATTTGCAAGTGCTAATGGACGTCAATAAAGATCCTGAAGTGGTGGTAAAGATGGCTGACCTAGGCGTGCCGTTGGTGATCGACCACTATGGGCATGTCAACGCAGACCAGGCTATGAAAAGCAAAGGTTTTGGTAACTTACTCGCCTTAGTGCGGGAAGGAAGGGCTTGGGTCAAGCTCTCAGGGGCTTACCGAATTTCACCACAGCGGGAGGGTTTTAGCGATGTAAGACCTTTGACAGAGGCGCTACTCAAAGCCAACTCAAGGCAATTGGTCTGGGGTAGTGACTGGCCGCATCCATCCATTGCAGCCCCCATGCCCAACGATGGGCATTTAATTAATGCATTGCTGGACTGCTCTAGCCCAGCGCAATTGCAGCAGGTTCTCGTAGATAACCCTACGCGCCTGTATTGGAACAACTAATTTCACTTCAACCCAGCTAGAAAAACAGGAGACAACATGAAACGACTCACTACTTTGAACACGATGGCCGGTCTGCTCACTGCCATCGGCCTTTGCTTGAGCCTGCCCACTGCACAAGCGCAAGAAAAGACAGTTATCAAAATCGGTTGGACTACATCGGACGGTGCGCAGGACCCGTATGCGATAGGGGCCCGTGCCTTCAAGGCCGCTGTAGAGCGCGACAGCAAGGGCACGCTGGAGGTGCAGTTGTACCCGAACCGCCAGTTGGGCGACGAGCGCCAAATGCTTGAAGGCATGCGCTTCGGCACGGTCGATGGCGGCGTGATCACCAATGCCGTCATTGCTCAGATTGAGCCAGCCTTCAGCGTGAACGATCTTCCCTTCCTCTATTCCAGCGAGGAACAGGCACATAAGGCGCTCGATGGCGCACTCGGTGCCGAACTCAGCAAGCGCTTGGCCGCGAAGGGCATTGTGATGCTGGGCTACATGGAAGGCGGCTTTCGCAACATGATCAACAACAAGCGTCCTGTATCTGTACCTGCCGACGTGCAAGGGGTGAAGTACCGCGTAATGCAAAATCCAGTCTTTATTGACATGTTTAACAACATGGGTGGATCAGCTGTTCCCATGGCATGGGGCGAGACCTTCACTGCAGTTCAGCAGGGGACCATCGATGGTTTGGAGATTCCCTTGGCCGTGATAGAGGCGAACAAATACTACGAGGTCACCAAGTTTCTGTCGCTCACAAATCATACCTATTCGATGAATGGTTTGACAATGAGCAAACGCACGCTTGACAAACTTACGCCCGAGCAACGAGCGGCAGTTATGTCAGCCGCTAAGAGCGCTACTGCAGAGCAACGAATCGCGGCGGGTGCCGATGCCAAGAAGACGCTGTCCACCTTGGAAAAAAACGGCATGAAAATCAACGCAGTCAGTGATGTCGCAGCCTTCCGCAAGAGTGTCGCGCCGGTGTATGAAAAATTCCGCCAGGCCGGCAATGGCCAGTTGCTGGACATGGCGTTGGCAGCAGTGAAGTAAGCAGATTTAACTATCCATGCAAATGACCTTGCAAAAAGGATTTGACATGTTAGCAACGATGGTGCGGGGCACCGTCGTTGCTCTGGCCATCGTCATGCTCGTTACGTTGTCGCTTCAGATTGTTATGCGGTTCTTCATCGGTCAAGCTTTGAGTTGGAGTGAAGAATTGGCACTGGCATGCTTTAGTTGGAGCATGTTACTGGCCATTGCCCTGGGGGTGCGAGACCAAATACATGTACGAATGGATTTGCTGACAGATCACTTTCCAGCATCGGTTCAAGCAGGTCTTGAAAAGCTGATCGCATTAGCCATTGCTTGTCTGGGACTGTTCCTGGCTTGGTCAGGCACCAGTTACGTTCGGGACGCTTTCGGAACCACGTCAGCCGCAATTGGCTATCCAACAGCCTACCTCTACGCATGCGCGCCGGTAAGCGGCGCTCTGATTGCACTATTCTCACTTGAATTCCTGCTAATTGGTCCAGCTGCCCTGAGGTCAGGTGCAAGCACATTCCCTGAAAAAAAGAAATTCCAGTGAGAAAGACATCATGTCAATGATTGCGTGGATCCTTACTGCCGGCTTCGCCGGGCTGGTGGCGCTGGGAGTGCCCTTTACATTTGCAATTGCCTTGTGCGTAGTCGCCGTCATCACTTTGACGGGGATTGATCCGATGCTGCTCCCCCAAACCATGGTGGCAGGCACACAGAGTTTCAGCCTGTTGGCTATCCCATTTTTCATGCTGGCAGGCGAACTGATGAGCGCCGGTGGCTTGTCGAACCGGCTCGTCCGTGTGGCCGATGTGTTTGTACGGCATCTGCCTGGTGGCATGGGGCTCGTTGTGGTGGTCGCGGCGCTGGTCTTTGCTGCAGTGAGCGGGTCAGCACCTGCAACCACGGCCGCCATTGGGGCGGTAATGATTCCGGCAATGGCTGAACGCGGCTACAGCAAAGCTTATGCCACTGCATTGGTAGTTTGCTCGGGCGTTCTTGCACCCTTGATTCCCCCATCCATAGCCTTTGTGATTTGGGGTGTCATTGCCGAGCAATCGATCGCCAAACTGTTCCTCTCGGGTGTATTGCCCGGCGTTCTGATGGCCGTTGGCATCTGTGTGATTGTTGTTATTGAGGCATTGCGCGATAAGCGACCACTTGAGAAAGCAGCCACCCGTACCGAAAAGTTCGCAGCCCTCAAGGAAGGCATTTGGGCGCTGTTGGCGCCCGTGGTCGTACTCGGCGGCATTTATGGCGGCGCCTTCACCCCAACTGAAGCCGCCGTCGTAGCCTGTGTGTACGCGTTGTTCGTGGGCGTTGTGATCGAGAGGAGATTGACTATTGCACAACTCCCACAGGTGGTCAGCCGCGCCATGGCCATCAGCGCCATCGTGATGGCCATCATTGCTGTTTCAACTGGATTTGGTTTTTTGGTGGCTCAGGAGCAATTGGCTACCAAGTTGGCCAGTTGGTTAGGTGCCAATATCCATGATAAATGGATCATGTTGGCGGCACTTAACCTGGGTTTCTTTGCGCTAGCTGCCGTCATGGACGAGATTGCGATTATGGTGATCCTCGGACCGATGCTTATCAGCATAGCAAACCAATTTGGTATTGATCCTATCCACTTTGGCGCCATCATCGTTACCAACGTGGCTATCGGGATGGCTACCCCTCCCGTTGGTTACTGCCTATTTGTTGGCATGGCCATTAGCGGCGTTAAGCTTGCACCCGTTGCCCGCTCGCTTATCCC